>JAFVYT010000158.1 GCA_017508505.1 Clostridia bacterium | reverse complement strand
TTCTGTTTCCGACAAGGGTGCCTTCGATGTGGTGACCGACGTGGACCGTAGGATCGAGCTCTATTTTAAATCGGAGCTTGCCCGCGTTTTCCCCGGGGATACCCTCCACGGGGAGGAGTTTTCCTCCGATATGCCGCTCTCTGACCGTACTTGGATCCTGGATCCCATTGACGGAACCTATAATTTTGCCACGGGCTCTCCCCATTACGGCCATCAGGCCGCCCTTTGGGATCGGGGTGCCGTTCAGGTCTCTGTCATCTTCTTGCCCGTCTTCGATGAAATGTACGAGGCGGTGAAGGGACACGGAGCCTTTTGCAACGGAAAGAGGCTCTTCGTGAGCAATCGTCGCTTTGAGGACTCCATCCTCAGCTTCGGGGATTATCCCCATAAGCGTCCCGACGACGTCAGAGATCAGAAGAGGCTGATGGAAAAGAGCTTTCCCATCGTCGCAAGGCTCAGGATGTTCGGTGCCGCAAGTGTGGATTTTGCTTACCTCGCCGCAGGCCGCACCGAGGGAGTCGTTCTCTTTACGAGGAATAAATGGGACATTGCTCCCGGCTGGCTTCTTGCCTCTGAGGTGGGAGCGGCGGTGCTCGGTCCCGAGGGGGAGGATTACTCCTTTGACTGCTGCGGCATCATTGCCCTGCATCAAAGGGATTTATTTTCAAGAATAACGGAAGGAATACTTTGATATGATTCAGGTTAATGATTTGAGCTTTCAGTTTGGCGGTCAGCTTCTTTTTAAAAACGTCGATCTGAAATTTACCCCCGGGAACTGCTACGGCATCATCGGTGCCAACGGAGCAGGGAAGTCCACCTTTTTAAAGCTCCTCTGCGGTGAGCTCGAGCCTACGGGCGGCAGCATCACCATCCCGGAGGAAACCCGTATGAGCGTTTTAAAGCAGAACCACTTTGCCTTCGACGAATATTCCGTGATGGATACCGTCATTATGGGCAATGCGGAGCTTTACCGTATCATGAAGGAGAAGGAGGAGATCTACGCCAAGGAGGACTTCACCGACGAGGACGGCATCCGCGCCTCGGAGCTGGAGTACAAGTTTGCGGAGATGAACGGCTGGGAGGCAGAGTCCGACGCCTCCAGACTCATACAGGGCCTCGGCTTTGAGGAATCGATCCTGGAACGCAAAATGAATGAGCTGAAGGAAAGCGAAAAGGTCAAGGTCCTTCTCGCTCAGGCCTTGTTCGGCAATCCCGAGATCATCCTTCTGGACGAGCCTACCAACGGTCTCGATCTTGCGGCCACCGCTTGGCTCGAGGATTTTCTGGCGGATTACTTCGGTACGGTGCTCGTGGTGTCCCACGACCGACATTTCTTGAATAACGTCTGTACCGGCATTGTGGACATTGACTACTCCGAGATTAAAATGTACGTTGGCAACTACGAGTTTTGGTACGAGTCCAGCCAGCTGATTCAGAGAATGATCAAGCAGCAAAACCGTAAGAATGAAGAGAAGATTAAGGAGCTCCAATCCTTCATTGCCCGCTTCTCTGCCAATAAATCCAAATCCCGTCAGGCGACCAGTCGTCGTAAGCTTTTAGATAAGCTTACGGTAGAGGAGCTGCCGGCATCCAGCCGCCGCTACCCCTTTATTGGCTTTGAGATGGACCGAGAGCCCGGCAAGGACATTCTCACTGTGGAGGGACTATCCAAAACCATCAACGGGGTCAAGGTTCTCGATGACGTCAGCTTCTCCGTGCGTAAGGAGGATAAGATTGCCTTTGTAGGAGATGAAATCGCCATCACGACGCTTTTCTCCATCCTCAACGAGGAATCTGAGCCGGATGAGGGGAAATTCAAATGGGGCATCAGCACCTCCCGCTCTTATTTTCCCCACGACAATTCCTCCTTCTTTGACGGACATACGGAAAGCATTCTCGATTGGATGAGAGTCTGGTCCAAGGATCAGACCGAGACCTATTTAAGAGGCTTTCTCGGCAGAATGCTCTTCTCGGGAGAGAGTGTCTTCAAGCCGGTTGGAGTTCTTTCCGGGGGAGAAAGGGTTCGCTGTATGTTCTCCCGAATGATGCTCTTCGGCTCCAACGTTCTGATGCTGGATCAGCCCACGGACCACTTGGATTTGGAATCCATCACCGCGGTTAACAAAGGACTTGCCAATTTTAAGGGGAACGTTCTCTTCTCCTGTCGCGACTTTGAAATGGTCAGCACCGTCGCCAATCGGATCATCGAGATCTCAAACGGTAAAATCACTGACTTTGACGGAAGCTATCAAGACTTCCTCGACCGTAAAAATGCATAAGAAAAGGCCCGATCATTTTGATCGGGCTTTTTTGATTTCATTTTCGCTGTATACTGAAATTCCGTTCTTTCGGAGCAGTGCACAGGTGATGCCTTCTCCCGTGATCAAAGTGCCTTGAAAGCTGCCGTCATAGATAAGATTGACGCCGCAGGAAGGGCTTTTCTCCTTGAAAATGGCAATGGAGCATTGCTCCTTTTTTGCGATTTCCAGCGCCTTTTCGGCACCGCGCTCATATTCCGCCGTCATATCCTCGCCGTCACAACGACGGATTTTGCCGGAAGAGATTTCGCAGGGCTGACGAGGGATGGCAAGGCCTCCGAGAACCTCGGGACAAACGGGAACGAGCACGTTTTCCCGACCAAGAGCAATCACTTCCTCGCAGGGCTTAGAAGCCCCATCGTATCGGCAAGCCTCTCCCAAAAGGCAAGCACTCACCAAAATACGCTTCATCGAATGACCTTTCCGTTCAAAACAGCCTGCATCAAAGTATTTTTTTCATACACAAGCTTTAAGGAGAAGAAGGGGACGTTTTCCTCCAGGAGCTCTAAAAAGATCTTATCTCCCTCCCAAATGGGAAGGGCAGCGATCTTTTCCTTCGGCACCCATTCCAGCACACCCTCGTCGCACTCCTTCAGATCCCCGCAAAAGCTTTTGGAGGTGAACAAATGCATCCATTCGGTCTTATATTGATCGGATACAAAGGTCACGACGCCTCGGTATTCGGCTTCCAGAAGGGTCAGCCCCGTTTCTTCAAGCACCTCGCGGCAAACGCAGTCCTCGGGGCTTTCCTTATCCTCAAATTTCCCTCCGATGCCGATCCATTTGTCGCGGTTTACGTCGTTTTCCTTCTTGATCCGATGGAGCAAAAGATATGCTCCGTCCTTTTCGAGATAACAAAGTGAAGTGTTGATCATTGATTTCTTCCGTTCTTTTCGTGATAAAAGTATGCGTTCAGATAGGATCCGAGAAGCAGGATCATGTTGATCATAAAAAGCCAGATCAATAGCGCGATGATGGTTCCGATGGAGCCGTACAAGGAGGTGTATCCTCCGAAAATCTCAAGATAAAAGGAAAATAAATACGATGCCGTCACCCAAGCGACGAGGGAGAACAGTGTTCCGGGGATTACGTCCTGAAGGCTCAGCCGTATTCCGGGTAAGACGTAGTAAAGCCCAACCAGCACAAAAAACAAGTAGCAGGTTACCCCGATCACACGCACCGATTGATACGAGGGTAAAAGGGATACGGCAAAGGGAAAGCACCTCCCAAGCCATAAAAATAAACGGTTTCCCAGTACGATGATGATCATCATGGCGTAAAAGGAGATCATAACCAGTATGACAAAGAGGAATGAGATGAACCATTCGGTCAGGGACTGATTCTTTTGTTTTGCCCGGTAGGAGCGGCGGAACTTACGCCGCATGGTCTGGATGGCCTTTCCCATCGAATACACCGTGAGAAGAAAACCCAGGGTGATCAGGCTTGCGGTGTTCCCCAGGGAGATCTCCTTCAGATAATTCTCCAAAAAGGAAAGAATGTGGGAAGGAATAAAATTGGAAAAAGGCGCAAAGCTTTCTGCACTCAAGCGGAGCGTGGAGAAGGCTGCGCTGATAAAAATGGTAAAGGGGAACACGGAAAACAAAAAATAATAGGATAGGGTCGCGGAGCTCTCAAAAAGGTGATCTCGACTGATACGGTGATAAAACTGCTTTAGGGAGAATCGCCTTTTCGCTCTCGCGGTTTTAATGACGTACATAAAAACCCCGTTTCAGCGAGAAAAACCAATACCTCTTCCTATTCTTTTAACAATCCTTTTGACAAGATCCGCCCCCCAAAGAAGCGTTCTTCTGACGGGTAGAAAAAAGGCAATGAAGCGAAAGGGTAGAGTAGCGCGATCCATTTCCTTTTCCTTTCGGATCCTCTTTTCAAGCCTTGCAATAATTTGCTCACGACGGATGCCCGTTTCCTTGCGAAACTGATTGTCGCCGCAGAAAAAAAGGGTATCACCCTTCTTTCGGATCAGCCGGTGAAGCACGAAGGCACCGTTTTCCCTTCGGTAGAAGTACACTTCCCCCACCTCAGGCTCGCCACGAAAGGGGCCAAGCACGACCCGATCAACTCCCCCCCGAAGGAAGGGCTCCATGCTTTTGCCAAAAGCGGTAAAGGAGAAGCACTGTCCCTGATTCATCGCATCGGCGATTAAGGGGAAAAGCGAGGCAAAGTCAACCTTGATTTGCTTATTCATCGATGAGCTCGGCCGTTCTCAGGGAATCTAGGAAGGCTTCAACATCTCGCCTTGCGAGATCGGACTCAATGCCGTATTCTTCTGTCAAAGCCAGGATCAAATCCTCTGCCTCTGCACCCTTTTCCAGACGCTCCCAAAGGAGAGCGCCGCTTTCGTTCAAAGAGATCAGTCCGTCAAAGTTCAAATCTCCAACCGGTACCACAACAAAGTTTGAGGCAACGTTTTTTAACAGATAGCCGTCCTTGATTTTCATCGATTTCCTCCATTCATAGCCTCAAATGCGGTGAGCACCGCATCTTTTGAAATGTTACAGCGCAAGCGATAAATCGGAACCTTTTCCACAATTGTACTGATGTGGTCCATCAAAAGAGAAACCGCACTTCTTTCGGCAGGTCGTATGGTCTGCTCCAAAAGACGCTTAATTACATCGGTTCCCTTGCAGGGAAAAATCTCATTTGTTTTGCTTCTTTCGAGAAAGGCGATTCCGCAAAGCGGGGCCTTTACGTTCAGGTTTTGGTCGGTTTTACCGCTCCAGGGCGTTCCGTATACGAAGATTCCGTCCTTTTGAATGCGAATGGCGGGCTTGTCATCGTTGATGATTCTCGCCCTATTTCCAAAGTGCTCACGCCAAAGAGCGGTGTGGGTGCTCTTTCCGGTGCCGCTGGGGGCAGAAAAAAGATATGCCCTTCCGTCCAGCTCCACCGCCGAAGCGTGAAGCAAAAGCCCATTTCTTTTTAACAGCGCGGAATAGAAAAGGTTCCCCGTCATCATATACTCGATCAGTCCGCGTTCGGCTTCAGGGTATTTTTTTTCAAAAAAACGGAACTCCTCGTCGTTCAGAGCGATTGTGATGTCTGCCTCCTGCTCGCTTTGGGAAAGATAGGGAAGCGACCGAGTTGCAAGAGGCTCGAACTGCGGTTCCATTCTGATGCAAAGCTCTGCTATCCGATAGTTTGCACTCATCTTGTCCAATCTAACCTTCCCTTTTGTTTATATGAGGCAAAAACGGCAAAGCCGACAGAGAGGAGCAAGGCAGTTACGGTGTAAAGGATGATCTCCTGAATGGTCTCAACGTCGTTTCTTTGGGCAGATTTTGTCAGTGAAT
>JAFVYT010000157.1 GCA_017508505.1 Clostridia bacterium | reverse complement strand
TACCTTAGGCTCACGCACGATGGCACGACCCAAAGCAACACGCTGTCTCTGACCACCGGAAAGAGCCTTCGGCTTACGGTCGAGAAGGTGGGCAATGTCCAAAATACGAGCAGCTTCTTCTACTCTTCTCTTAATTTCTTCCTTGGGAACTTTTCTCAGTTTCAAACCGAATGCCATGTTTTCAAACACAGACATGTGGGGATACAGAGTGTAGTTCTGGAACACCATTGCGATGTCTCTGTCCTTGGGGGCAACGTCGTTGACCAGCTTGTCGCCGATGAACAGCTCACCCTCGGTGATCTCTTCCAGACCAGCTACCATACGCAGGGTGGTGGACTTACCGCAACCGGAAGGACCAACCAGGATGATAAACTCCTTGTCCTTGATCTCAAGGCAGAAGTCGGTAACTGCAGTAACGCCGCCGGGGTACTTCTTGAAGATGTGTTTTAAAGATACACTTGCCATTTTTTCCTCCTAAAATATCAATAGGGACTCCCCCTATTATTTGCAACACCCATATCTTAACAAATTTTGCGGATAAAGAAAAGATGTTTATTTCCCAAAAATTGAAAATTGAATTTATGCAGTTTGAACAAATTGATGAGTAAAAATATATTTAACATACAAATTATAGGCTAATCATCGCACTATTTCAATTTTCATTATATATTTTTATAAACGATTTTATCTCAAAATTCAATACGATAGTTGATAATTTGAAAAAAACTTTTAATTTTATTCATAAAACTTACGATTTTTTGTTGCCATTGGCCCCTTTTTCTTGCTATAATATTTTTGTTTGATCCTATATATGAAGAAAAGGAACGCGCCATGTCATTTAACAAACGGATTTTTTCCATCCTTCTGAACGAGGCAAAGGGAGACCGCTCCTGGCGGCAGTTTGCCATGGACTGTGACATCAGCTACATCCAGCTCCGCAAGCTCGCCCTGCAGCAGCAGGAGAACTCCCCCCGCAAAAAGCTGATGACCAAGATCGCCCAGAATGCCGCAGGCGGCATCACTCTGGAGGATCTGATGTTCTGCTCCGGGGAGAGCAGCGACGAGGAAAAGAAAAAGGCAGGAGGAGCCCTGTCCCGCTCCGGAGATCTTTTCAACGAAAAGTTTCAGGCCCTTTCCATGGGACAGAGAAAGATGGTTCTGGACTTTATTGACTTTTTGGTGAGCCGATGAACAACGCCCTGAAGGAATACTTAAAAGAAAGCGGAGAGAAGATCCTCTCCCATTACCGTACCCATCCCCCCTTCCCCCTCTCCCCCGAGGAATTGATGGAGGGAACCTTCGTTTATTTTGAGCGCGGAGGCAAGCGTCTTCGCCCCGCCATCTGCCGCTTGGCGGCAGGTGCGCTCGGAGGAAAGGAGGCCGCCGAGGCCGCCGTCCCCTGTGCCCTTGCCCTGGAGCTTTATCACAACTGGACCCTCATCCACGACGATATGATCGACCACGACGATCTGCGTCGGGGCAAAAAGGCGGTACACAAGCTCATTGCCGATCGCTTCTGCGAGACCTTTGACAAGGCTCGCGCCACGGAGTATGCCTTCGACGCCGCGCTTCTGGCCGGAGACGCACTCCACAGTGCCGCGATCGCTTACCTTTCCCACCTTTCCGATTCGGGCTTTGTGCCCCCCGAGGTGACCCTGAAAATCCTCTCTCTTCTGGAAGGGGAATACGGCCCCCGCCTCATCAGCGGAGAGACCCTCGACACGAAAAACGGCCTGCTTTACGGAAGCGGTGCCTTCTGGCGTCTGACGGAAGAGGAGGTCCTCTTTATGATGGAGGGCAAAACCGCCGCCCTTTTCGGGATCAGTGCCCTCTCCGGTGCACTCATCGGTGCGCGGGAGAAAAACGAGAACGCCCCCCTTCCCCGAGCCCTCGCAGGCTTTGCGGAAAAGTGCGGCATCGCCTTCCAGCTTCAGGACGACATTTTGGGTCTTACCTCCACGGAGGAGACCCTCGGAAAGCCCATTTGCAGTGACCTTCGAGAGGGCAAGCCCACGCTCCTTCTCTTGTCCTCCTACCAAAACGCCACCGAAGAGGAGCGGGAGTTCCTCCGTCGCACCGTGGGCAAATCCACCGATCCCGACGAGATCCTCCGTGCCAAGGACATCCTCTTGGCCCGCGGCGGTGTCGAGGAGACGCGCTTTTTGGCCGAGCGCTACCTTGCCGAGGCACAAAAGGATCTGTCGCTCCTTCCCTCCTCCCCCGAGGCAGAGCTTTTGGAGGAGCTGCGTCTGTTTATGCTCAACCGCTCATTATAATGAAAAGAGACAAGTGTATGAAACGTATCCTTTCCCTCCTTCTGTCGATTCTTGCAGTCTTTTGTCTGGTCCTTCCCGCCAAGGCTGCAGGCGATGCCGACGGCGTCTCGGAAAAGGACGCCATTTACGATCTGACCCTGAACGCCCAAGGTGTCTATCTCTTCAACGTGGACACAGGCACCGCGCTTTATGAAAAAAGCGCGGACATTCGGATGTATCCCGCCTCCACCACGAAGATCATGACCGCTCTGGTGGTGCTGGATGAATGTGCCGATCCCAAGAATACCACCGTCACCGTGGAGGACACGAGCACCTTCGCCTACATCATCGAGGACGGCGGCGTGCATATGAGCCTCGTAAAGGGGGAGAGCTTCACCGTTTACGACCTGCTTCTGGGTCTGATGATGAATTCCTACTGCGACGTGGCAGACCTTTTGGCCTACCACTTCGGGGACGGCTCCGTTGACGTCTTCGTGGAGAAGATGAACGAAAAGGCCAAGGACCTGGGCCTTGAGAACACCCACTTCTGCAACGCCCACGGCCTCCACGATCCGGAGCACTACTCCTCCCCCCGCGACATTGCCACCTTCTTTGAAAAGGCGCTGGAGAATCCGATCTTCCGCGAGATCATCTCCACCCGCAGCTATACCGTTCCCGCCACCTCCAAGCGCGGAGAGCGCTCTCTGAGCTACTCCGTGCGCTGCTTTTACGAGTCCAACAAGTTCTATCGGGAGCATTACGTCGGGGGCAAATCCGGCTTTACGGATCAGGCAGGCCGCTGTCTTGCGGTTTTGAGCGAAAAGGACGGCGTCTCCTACGTGTCCGTGCTTTTGGACTGCGAGGATCTGAACATCGTATACGAGGAAACGGCCCTATTGTCGGATTACGTTTTCGACCATTACGAGGTGGTAACCCTCTTTGAGGAGGGCACCGAGATCGGTAAGATCCCCGTGCCGGAGGCGGAAGCAGAGCTTTCCGTGCTGATCGGGGAGGAGGTACGGGTGCTGATCCGCAAGGGCACCGAGCCCGCATACTCCGTCGAGCTTCCCGAATCCATCACCATCCCCGAGGCGGAAAACGGGGCCGAGATCGGTCTTTTGTCCCCCTCCTTCAACGGAGAGGCGATCCCCGAGGCCTACCCCTTGATCCTTTTCCGGGACGAGAGCGTGCCTCTGACCACCAAGTCCGAGCTGCAAAAGGGTGCCGAGGCCTCCTGGGATTCGGTGACGGGCATTTTTGAAACGGATCGGGTCTTTGTGGGTCTGATCATCGGGCTCATCGTTCTCATTGCCCTTTGCATCCCCGCCATGAAGATCACAAGGCTCCTCCACAAGAGGAATTCCCACCTCCCCAAGCACTGAAAAAATGAGCATAAAAAAAGTGAGCATTTCTGCTCACTTTTTTTGTTTTGTCTTATTTTCCGAGGTACTCGTCCAGGTACTTTTTGGCCACGCCCTGGGTCATGGGAGCCACCGCGGGAGAGAAGCGGGAGTTGGATACGCCGTAGCCGCCCTCTGCATAGGCCGACTGATCGGGCAGGTAGCCCTGACCTCCGTTGGTGCAGCAGGCACCCATCACGAAGAGCTCGGGAGCGGCCTCTCTTGCGGCAGCGGCATAGCGGGTGAAGGGCTCACCGCCAAAGCCAACGAAGGCAGCCCCGCCGAAGCAGAGCACCGTCACAGGTACCTTGCGGTAGAGCGTCTCATCCTTCAGCTCCAGAATACGGCTGATCTCGGCGCGGTCGCCCATCTTCACGTTGGTCTCACCTGCATCCATCTTAGCCTTCAGGGCCTTGACCTCCTCAATGCGATCCATGCCGTCGGTATTGGTCGGCACGTAGACCATTTCCACTCTGCAGAACACACGATCTGCGGCCATCGGAGCGGTCTTGTCCCAAAGGGCAACGGCCACGTCCGCAATGGTGCGACCCATAAAGCGGCTGTAGGCATATCTCTTTTCTGCAAAGTCGGGATCGCCCTTCTTGGCAATGGCCTCGCGGAACACGTTAATGTGGTTGGTATCGCCCTGAGGGCCGTTCACCAAAAGGCAATGACAGTCGGGGAGGTCCTTCTCGGTCAGTCTGCGGGCAAAGCCGGGCCAGTCTGCGGAATACTTGTTGCCGCCGATGACGTCGGGGTGGGTAGAAAAGTTCAGAAGGGCAATGTCCTTCTTTCCTTCACGGAAAAAGCGAACCAAACGCACGGTGTTGTCCGCCTCGCCGATGGGTCCGACCACGTCGGGATTCAGACACCCGGGATTGGTACGGGAGGAGCCGTCCTTCATACGGTAGCGACGGATGAAGGAAATGGGCTCGGCGGTCTCCCCGGAGGCGGTGCCGCAGGTGGCGGGAGCCAGATCCGCGATGGCCATACGGGCAACGTCGCAGTACTTGCGTGCCACCAGATCAAGGTATGCGGTGTCCTTGACCGTGTGTGCCATAGGGAGATTGGTGCGGTTGCCGAGACGGATGGTGGTATGCTGGTGCAGACCGTGAACCATAATGTGGTCTGCGGGCACGCCCGTGGCCTCGGAAATCTGCTTGCGCAGAGGAGTGGCAAAGCTCTCCATCACGTAGATGAAGTCACCGGTGATGACAAGGACGGTGTTTTCTCCGTCGTTCATCGCCAGAGCGTTCAGCTCGATGGGATCCAGAATCCCGTCCGCATAGCGCTCTACAAAATACCCCGCCAAGGGGTTCCCCAGAGGGGGCGTTACGTCAACTCTTGCAAAACCTGCCTGAAACATAGTATTTCTCCTTTAATCCTTTATTTGATTTTGAAATTCTTCCAAAATCCTTCGAGTGGTCTCGGAAAGCCGATTTTCAGCATCACGCTTTCTCCTTACTTCAGGCGGCTCTTGTGGCTTGCCAGAAGATGGGCAACGGCCTCGGGGAGCTTTTCTGCCACGCAGGGCGTAAAGCGGGAGCTTCTCGCCTCGTAGCCGCCCTCCTCGAAGGCGCTCTTGGTGGGCAGATACCCCTGACCGCCGTTAACGCAGCAGCCGCAGATCACAAAGAGCTCCGGTGCGGCGGCACGGGCACGGGTAGCGTACTCGGTAAAGGGCTCACCGCCGAAGCCGATGAGAGCAACCTTGCCGAAGGCCACCATAGAGGCGGGCACCTTGCGGAACAGAGACTCCTCCCGCAGGGAGGCAACGCGGTTGACCTCGCCCTTTTCATCCAGCGTAAGCTTGATCTCCCCCGCATCCATCAATTTCTTTTTCTCGCGGAATTCCTCCACGCGCTCCATGTATTTGGTGTTGGTGGGGATGTACACCATCTCCACACCCGCAGTGATCGTATCGGTATCCACCGTCTCGGTCTGATCCCAGATCTTCAGCACCGTATCGGTGATGGTGCGGCCCATAAAGCGGCTATAGGCGTATCTCTTCTCGGCAGCGTCGGGATCGCCCTTTTTGGCGATGGGCTCACGGTTGACGTTGATGTGGTTGGTGTCGCCCTGGGCACCGTTGACGAGAATGCAATGCACGTTTTCCAGATCCTCCTCCGTCAAACGGCGAACCCAGCCCGGCCAGTCTGCGGAAAACTTCTTGCCGCCGATGACATCGGGGTGCGTGGAGAAGTTGACCAATGCAACGGTCTTTGCCCCCTCACGCTCAAATTTCACAAGGCGCACGGTATTGTCCGCCTCGCCCACGGGGGCGACCACGTCGGGATTCAGGCAACCGGGGTTGGTCTTGATGGTGCCATCCTTCATACGGTAGCGACGGATGAAGGAAATGGGCTCTGCGGTCTGTGCCGAGGCAATGGACACACGGCTGCAGGGCGCCGCGTCGGAAAGGGCCATTACGCACACGTCCTCATACTTGCGGCAGAGCACGTCCTGATAGGTAGCATCGTAAAAGCTGTTGTTCTGTCCCTTCACCTTCTTGGTGGCACCCAGATACACGGAGGTGTGCTGGTGCAGACCCTGCAAAAAGACGTTTTCCGCAGGCACGCCCACTCGCTCGGAGATGCGGGCTCTGACGTCGGTGCTGAAGACCTCGTTTGTCATCAGAATGTCTGCGGTCACCACAAAGCAGGTGGTCTCACCGTCGGTGATACAAACGGCGTTCAGCTGGATGGGATCCAAAATCCCCTCGGCCTCGCGATACTGAAAATATCCCGCCATAGGGCTCCCCAAGGGAGGGGTGATATCAACTCTCGAAAAACCTACCTTAAGCATTGCTTTTTCTCCTTTTTATCCGTTCAATTTTTCCTTGTGCTCATTCAAAAACCCGCCGATGGTCGCGGGGATCCGCTCTGCCAGAATGGGGGTAAAGCTACTGCCGACCGCCTCATAGCCGCCCTCCTCGAAGGCCGTTGCGGAGGGAAGGTAGCCCTGACCGCCGTTGACCAGACAAGCGGGAAGCAGATACAATTCGGGTGCAGCCTCTCTGGCCTTCTCGGCGTACCAGGTAAAGGGCTCACCGCCCAGACCGACGATGGCGATCTCACCCATTCCCAGAACGCTCACGGGCATCTTCTGGAAGAGGGCCTGATCGGGCAGGCCGAGAACACGGTTCATCTCCGCACGGGGGCCCATGGGCAGCTTGATCAGCCCTGCCTCGAAGTCCTCCTTCATCTTGCGGAAGCGATCGATCTCGTCGATGTATTTGGTATTGGTGGGGATGTACTCCACGGTGCCGTAGGTGGCAATGGGCGTGCACTTCTTTTCCTCGGTCTTATCCCAGAGCTCCTTGACCGCTTCGGTGATGATGCGGCCCATTCTGCGGCTGTCGGCGTATTTCTTCTCGGTGGCCAAAGGATCGCCCTTTTGGGTCACGGAGGGCTTTGATACGTTGATGTGGTTCACGTCACCCTGGAAGCCGTTTATCATGATGCAGTGCACCCCATCAAGCTCCGCCTCGGTCAGACGGCGAACCCAGCCCGGCCAGTCGGAGGAAATATTGTTGCCGCCAATGACGTCGGGATGGGTGGAGAAGTGCACCAGAGCGATGGTATCCTTCCCCTCCCGCACGAATTTCACAAGGCGCACGGTATTGTCCGCATCTCCGATGGGATGGTCGATATCGGGATTGAGACAGCCGGGATTGGTGCGGGTGGAGCCGTCCTTCATACGGAAGCGACGGACAAAGGAAATGGGCTCCGCAGTCTCCTTATCTGCCACAAAAACACGTGCCTCGGCCAGATCGTCCAGCGCCATCTGCACCACGTCGCCAAACTTGCGATAGAGCACGTCAAGGAAGGCGGGATCCTGCATATGATCCCCCTTGAAGGTGGTGCCGATGCGGAAGGAGGTGTGCTGGTGAAGTCCCTGCAGAAGGAAGTTCTCCGCGGGGATCCCGAAGCGCTCGGAAAGCATCCCACGCAATTCGTTTGCCTCGGGAAGACGGATGGAGATCACGTCTCCCGCAATGTAAACGGCGGTGGTCTCGTCATCCCGAACCGCCAGCGCGTTCAGCTGAAGGGAGTCCAGAATGTTGTCCGCATAGCGAACCTTAAAGTACCCCGCAAGGGGGCTCCCCAGAGTGGGGGTGATATCAACTCTTGCAAATCCTGCCTGAAACATAATAAATTCTCCTTATCTGTTTAAATGATCCTTGAGCATCGCCAAGGCCGCGTTCTGAAGAGTGGGTGCCACCACCTCGGTGAAGTTTGTGGTGCGGGCCTCGTAGCCGCCCTCGGCAAAGGCATCCACAGAGGGCAGATACCCCTGACCTCCATTGGCAAGGCAAGCGGAAAGCACAAAGAGCTCGGGCACCGCCGCACGGGGCTTGGTGGCATACTCGGTGAAGGGCTCGCCGCCGTAGCCGATGAGGGCAACCTTACCGAAGGCCACCATGGAAACGGGAACCTTCTGCACGAGGGTCACGTTCTCCATATTGGCAATGCGGCGCACCTCGCCCTTCTCCGCCATATTCAGCTTCACGGGAAGGGGCTCATTGTTCGTGATCAGCTTCTGCAGAGCCCTGCACTCGTCGATTCTTTCGATGCCGTTTGTATTGGAGGGAACGCGCTTCATCTCCACCCGTGCGGTGATACCGGTCTCGGTCATCTCCTCGGTCTTGTTCCAGATGTCCACCACGGTATCGGTGATGATACGGCCCATTCTCTCGCTGTAGGCATACTTCTTTGCCTGAGCTTCGGGATCGCCCTTAAAGGTGATCCAGGGCTTGGAAAAGTCGCAATGGTTGGTGTCACCCTGACAGCCGTTGACCAAAATGCAATGCACGTTTTCCACGTCCTTCTCGGTCATACGGCGTACCCAGCCCGGCCAATCCGCAGAGAATTTTTTGCCGCCGATGACGTCGGGATGGGTCTGGAAGTTCACCAGAGCAATGTCCTTTGCTCCCTCCCGCTCAAATTTCACAAGGCGCACGGTGTTGTCCGCCTCACCCAGGGGATGATCGATATCGGGGTTCAGGTAGCCGGGGTTGGTCTTCACGGAGCCGTCCTTCATACGGTAGCGGCGAATGAAGGAAACGGGCTCTGCGGTCTCCTTTTCGGCAAGGGAGATCCTCGCCTCTTTTCTGTCATCCAGCGCCATACGGGCCACGTCCACGTACTTGCGCTCCAGAAAATACTGATACCGGGGGTCGGTGGGGCCGTATTTGCCCGCGGTGGTGGAGGTGTGCTGATGAATGGACTGGATCAGAATGTGAGAGGCGGGAATGCCCAGATCCTTCTCAATGAGACCGCGATAAACGGTGATGTCCTTCTCGTTCATATACATAAAGTCACCGGTGATGATGAGAATGGTTTCCTCACCCTCGCTGATGGCCAACGCGTTAAGCTGAATGGGATCCAGAACGCCGTCGGACACTCTCAGGGAAAAATAGCCGGTCAGCGCCGTCCCAAAGGGGGGCGTTACTTCTACTCTTGCAAAGCCTGCTTGAAACATTTTTTCAATCTCCTTTTCTCCGAATCTTCTCGGATTTTTTCTTCATCTGTAGAATAAAACAAATCTTGTCCGAGGGCAATAAAGAATGAAAATTTCCTCATTAAATCGGACAGATTCTTTAATTCGAACAGAAAAAAGGAGCTGTAAAAAAACTCAAGTTTTTTTACAGCTCCTTTTAAGGGGATAGGAAAAAAAGATGCAGAACGGACAAACTGAGCAAAAAGCAAGGTAACCCTTGCTTTTTGGTTACCCGAAGGCGTACAAAGGTACGTCG
>JAFVYT010000156.1 GCA_017508505.1 Clostridia bacterium | reverse complement strand
CTCCTCTTCCTCCTCCCTCTCCGAGGAAATGAAGAACATCGGAGATATGGAGATCGCCCAAAACATCGCAAACAACCTTCGGGACGGCGGCGGTGGCAGCGGCACCTTGAACGACTGAGGAGCGAGCATGCACGCCTTGGCAGAGCTGTTGCTTGAGCTTTTGTACGACGGGATTTTCGAGGGGCTCGTTTCCCTTTTCATCCGCATCACGGAATGGCTCGTACCGAAAAAATCCATCTCCGACAAGGCAAAGAGGCGGGTACGAAGGGGCGTCACCGCAGTCACCTGTCTGGTATTGGGGATGCTTCTGACCGGTCTTCTTTTCCTGATGACCTCCCTTCCCGCCCTGATGCCTTGGGGAAACGGCCTTGCCCTGACCTCCCTCGGGCTCATCGGTCTTTTGATCCTCGGGGGTGTCGTCACAAAAATCATCGAAGGGCGAAAAAAATAACGAAAAAAGAACGACGAAGCCGTCGTTCTTTTTTCTTTTACCAATTCAGACCCATGGAGCAGTGGTGATCCTCGGTGAACTCCGTCACACCCCACTCCATCATCTCCACGATCTCCCGATACGGGACTCTCTCCTTGAGATTGAACACGGCGGCAAACAGCCCCGCGTCGAGGATCTCCCGTACCCTTTCACGAGTCACGCTCTTTTTGTTCAATTCGATCCCCAAGCGGCAGGAGGCTCCGTAGAGGGGGGATTTTTTCAGCTCCTCCACGTTGCCGTTGTCCCAGGTGTAGCCGTCGATGGTATCCCCGAATACGGAATAGGCGTATTCCAAAATGGGGAGCTCAAAGGACTTCACGTGGAAATTCTTTATCAGGCCGTAGCGCTGCAGCATATCCTTCACCCGTTCCCACGCCTCGGGGGAGGGGGCGGGATGGGTACTGAACATCGGATGGAGGCCTGTTTTCGCCATAATGCGGAAGGCATCCTCCATCAAAAGGATGCGGGTCCCCTCATAAAGCGGGTGGCGGTATACTCCCAGGTCGTACCGTCTCAATTCCTCCAGCGTCAGATCCGCCACGTTGATGGGATCCAGCTCCTGCTCGGCAAGACGCCGTCCCTCGGAGTCCGTGCCGAGCTTATTGATGGTGGGATCGTGCCAGCAGACGAGATGCCCGTCGCGGGTCTGCTTGATGTTGACGATGCAGGAGGAAAAGCCGCACTGCGCCGCCAGCTCCAGCGCAAGTCGGGAGTTGGAGGGGCCTGCTCCCAAAAAGCCCAGATGGGCATTGTGCCGAGGGCCGCTTCCCGGCCACGGCTTGACAGCGGAGGAGTAGCCGTTGTGGAAATCTCCCAATTCAAGGGTAGTCCCCTCGGGGATCTCCACCGTAATGACCGCGTAGAGGGTGGGATGCCACATAGGCGGCACGCGCCACTGCTGACGGGTCCACTCCTCGCAAAGGCCCACGTCGTACTTGTGGGACCGATAAAGCATCCGCTCCGGATCGGTTTCATCCACCAATGCAAAGCTGACGGTGGGGGGGAGCGTGCCGAAGTAGCGGGAGAGCGCCGTCACGATCATACAGTCGCTGCACTCAGAGCGAATTTCGAGGGTAAAGCCCTCGGTAAAGCGGCGATTTTTGCCGTAGCGTTCTACGTCCTTTATGGTAAAGGCTTCCGAAAGCATCACGATTTTCTCCTATTCTCGGTTATTTTTTGTCAAAAAGGCGGGCGGCGTTTCCGTAAAACAAGTCCTCTACCCGATCCTCATTCAGATCCGCAAGGATACAGGCCTGACGGGTGGCCATCAGGTTTTCAATGCCGATAAACCAATGGTGCAGGGTGTTCCCGGAGGAAAAGCGCTCCAGATCCCGCTCCATGATCCAGTAAAAGGTATCGGCCAGGGAAATGGGCTTGCCCCGTCCGCGGCAAATGGGGTAATCGCTTCCCCACATACACTTTTCCACTCCCGCCCTTTGGAGGATGCGAAGCATCGCGGGGGACTCGCACACAGAGGAAAAGTCATACCATACGTTATCAAGCCCCGCCACGGAATCGATGGCCTCGATCCCCGTCCAAGCCGCAAAGGCGCGGGCGGCGTGGGCCAGGATGAGGGTCGCATGGGGATAGCGCTTGGCGTGATCGATGATATAGGATAGGTTCTTCGGATCGGAAAGGGCCGCATCCTTCACCAAATGGAGCGTGATCACAAGGCCCCTTTTCTCTGCCACCTCCCACGCGGCCTCGGGCAGGTACTCCTCCACGTCGGAAAACATCGTATCCCTTCGCCCAAGGAGGGTATGGTAGCACTTCAGACCCCGAATACGGGGATGCACCAGCCGCCGCTCGATCTCCTCGGCCGTTTCCTCGGGGCGGATCAGGATCTCTGCCACGTTTTCCGGATGGGCCAAAAGCTCCTCTGCCACAAAGGCATCCCCCTTCTCCAGATTTCCCGTGGCGGGAGAAGCCATCGAGACGTCGGGATTGACGAAAAAGTTCAGCCGAAGGGTCTCGGGGCTTCCGAGCATCGGGCTCATCTCCGCGGCGTACCGCGCTCCGTCCAGACGCATCTCGCCCCCTGCGGGGCCCACGACCTTCGGGGTAAAGGAGGTATCCAAAAGGTGCGCGTGGGCGTCGAAAATGCGATCGGGCAAGAAGCCCTCCAAAATCTTGATCGCCTCCAGGTCGCTCGGCTCGTATCGGATCGCTTGGCTGTAAATCATCGCGGCATCCTCCTTTTTCATAGCTCAAGTATAAAGGAAAAAGTGCGCTTTTGCAAGGCCTTCCCGAGAGAAAAGCCCTCCCCTCCCCCGAAAATTGGCTTGGGCGCGGCTTTCGCCGCGCCCAAGTAGGGGTATTAGAAAAAAATTAAGAGGGATCCGGATCTCTTCCCGAAGGAAGTATACTCATCATACCCGACGAATATGAATTCTCCGTGACGTTTTTGAAAAAGGGGATGTAAAAAAAGCGCAGACCGCCTATTCCTATAAAACAAAAGGGATTCTTTGGAATAAAACGTCCGGAGAATCCCGTTTTTTGATAAAAACAATAAAAAAACGCATTTTTTGCTACGAACAAACTTCGCCACTCGACGTACCTTTGTACGCCTTCGGGTAACCAAAAAGCAAGG
>JAFVYT010000155.1 GCA_017508505.1 Clostridia bacterium | reverse complement strand
TCAACTGCTCCTTGGGATCGGAGGGGAAGTCCTTACCGATCTTGGACTTGTACTCAGCCTTGAACTGGTTGGCAAGCTCCTTGAGGTCATCGGCGGTCAGATCCACATCGAGCTTTACGCCCTTGGCAGTCTTCATCTTGTCGATGAGCTCCTCAAAATACTTCTTACCAACCTCCATAACGACGTCGGAATACATCTGGATAAATCTTCTGTAGCAGTCCCAAGCCCATCTGGGGTTGCCGGACTTAGCGGAGAGAACCGCAACAACCTCTTCGTTCAGACCGAGGTTGAGGATGGTATCCATCATACCGGGCATAGAGGCTCTTGCGCCGGAACGGACGGAAACGAGGAGAGGATTCTCCTTATCGCCGAACTTCATACCGGTGATGGCTTCCATCTTGTCGATGTACTCCATAATCTGTGCCTGAATCTCGGCATTGATCTTTCTGCCGTCTTCATAATACTGGGTGCAGGCCTCGGTGCTTACGGTAAAGCCCTGAGGTACGGGAAGACCGATCTTGGTCATTTCCGCAAGGTTTGCGCCCTTGCCACCGAGGAGGTTACGCATCGTAGCGTCGCCTTCGGTGAAGAGATAACAATACTTTTTGCTCATAGTATCCTCCTAATATATACTCTCATTTTTTTATTTTTCCGTTTTCGCTCCAGTTATTCTAACATAAAGTAATTAGAATTGCAAGAATTATGAAACAATATTTCTCAAAAATGGTATTATATGCTAAAAATATTTACTTTTTATTAATTAAGAAAGAGCAAACGAAACAATTCTTCGTTTCTCTCTTCCCTTCCGAGCAGCGAATTGTAGCCGAACACCGCCTCAAGCCCTGTGGCAAGGCGGTAGGAATACAGGTCCGTATTGCGGGGGCAGGAGGAGGACTTCGCATTCTTGGCTCGGGTAAAGAGGCCGCGCTCCTCCTCGGTCAGATCGCTAAGATGGGCGCGGATGGCGTCGCTCTGTCGCTTGGCCGTGACAAAGTCCAAGGCGAGACGGTTGCACTCGGCGTTATCCTTACAGAAGGAGACCAGATGCTTTCGCACCAAGACCTCCATCACAGCGTCCCCGAGATAGGCCAGAAGCAAGGGGGAATCGGTCATGGCTTTCCTTTCAAAAAAAGCAGGGTCTCCCCTGCTTTTTTGGTTTGGTTTTTATTTTTCGGTATCGTTGTCACCGCCTGCGGAGGGACCTGCGGTCTCTTCCCCATCGGTGGTGTTATCGGGGGTTTCGGTGGTTTCCTCACCCTCGGTGGTTTCGTCCTTTTCCTCGGACTCGTCCTTCTCTTCCTCCTCCACGGCGTCAGCGGTAACGGAGCAGCCTTCCTTCTTCAGCTCATCCAGAACCTTCTGATCCTCGATGTCGTTGTCGGTCAGGTAGAGATACTTCAGGGTGCCCTTGAGATCGGCCAGGGGAGATACGTCGGTGATCTCATTCTCGGCAAGATACAGATACTCCAGCTTCTTGAGCTCCTTGAGAGCGGAGAGGTCGGAAACCTTGTTACCGGTGAGGCGGAGGGAGACGAGCTCCTTGAGATCCTTGATGCCGGAGAGATCGGTGATCTTGTTCTCGGTGGCGGAAATGCTGGCGAGGGCGGTGCCGTCGAGGCCGTTGAGAGCGGTCAGCTCATTGCCGTCCACGGAAAGGTATGCCAGAGCAACCAGCTTCTTGTCCAGCTCGGCCAGGTCGGTCAGCTTGTTATCGGTGATGGAGAGGCTGGTCAGCTTGGTCATGGTCTCAAGACCCTTAACGGATGCGATCTCGTTCTGATCAAGCACCAGATACTCCAGCGCGGTCAGGGGAGCGAGAGCGGAAACGTCGGTGATCTTGTTGCCGGAGAGGTAAAGGTTCTCCAGATTGGTCAATTTACCGATGGCGCTGACATCGGCAATGGCGTTATCATCCAAAACCAGAGTCACAAGAGAGGTAGCCCCGGCAATGGGAGCAATGTTTGCAACGCCGGTACCGGTCATTTCCAGCTCCTCAAGAGAGGTCAGGGTAGAAAGGAAGGATACGTCGGAGAGCTCCACGGAATTCATCGCCAAGGAGCGCAGAGCGGTCAGGGTGCCGAGCTCCTGATAGGACTCAAGCTTGACCCCGTCGAGAACCAAATGCTCCAGACTCGTCAGACCCTTGAGCTGAAGAGCGGAGGTGAGGTTGCGCTCGTCGTTGGTAAAGTCAAGATATTTCAGGCCGCCGAGAAGGGCGAGGTCCTGATTCAGATCGCCGAGACGGTCGTAAACGGCAACGGTCTTGACCAGACCCTCTGCGCTGAGAGAGTCGGCATCGGAGCCGTCACGGAAGGCGGTCAGCGCCGCTTCCCCACCGAGGGTGATGCGGTTTTTGCCGTCGAAGGTAAAATAGGCGATGCTATCAAGGTCTTCCTTGGTGATGTCAGCGGGCTCCTTGCCGAAATACTGGGTCATCACGTCCAGGAATACGGGGTCCTTCACCAGATCGGACTTCTGATTGAGGAAGCCGATTGCAGTCAAAACCAAGAAGGCAACCAAGACAAGGCAAAGAATGCCGAAGCCTACGATGCTTTTGGTATTGGCGCTTTTTTTCGTTTTTGCCATATTATTGATCCTTTCTTAAAGGGAGAATGATACCTATATAATTTACAACTTTTTCAGGGAATTGTCAACCTCTTTCCCACTTTTCCCCGAAACACAGAGGGTTTCCACGGAAAATTCCGACTCCGAGGTCAGGATGACGGGAAAAACGTCCCCAACTCGCAAGCCCTCGGGAGCGGGGGTTTCGGTATAAATGAAATTCTCGGTGTAGCCGAGGGCATAGCCGTGTCGGATGCGCTCGCACAGAACGCGGTACTCCCTCCCCACCCTTTTTTCGGCAAAGGCAAGAGAGCTTTCCTTCGCTTTTTCCAGAAGGCGAGCGGCACGCTCCCGCTTCGTATCCTGATCCACCTGATCGGAAAAAGCGGCGGCGCGGGTTCCCTCTCTGGGAGAGTAGGGGAAAATATGGGTATGCAAAAGCCGGGCAGAGTCCACAAGGGACAGGGTTTCCCGAAAATCCTCCTCCGTCTCTCCGGGAAAGCCGCAGATCAGGTCTGCGGAGAGGCCCGCATCGGGAAAGGCGTGCTCGATGGCACGGACGGCCTCCTCCTCCTCGCGGCGGGAATAGCGCCGTCCCATAGCACGAAGGATCCGATCGCTCCCGCTTTGGAGAGATAGGTGAAAATGGGGCAGCACCTTTTTCACCCGGGAAAGGCGGGTACAAAAGGCCTCGGTAAAAATGCTCGGCTTCAGAGAGCCGAAGCGAATTCGCTCGATAGAGGGAATCTCCTGCAGAGCCTCCACAAGGGATAGAAGACTGTCGTCGGTGGCCAGATCCTCTCCGTAGGCACCGGTCTCAATCCCCGTGAGCACCACCTCACGGTAGCCGTTTTCCCCAAGGCGGCGAGCCTCTGCCAGAATCTCGTCACTCCTGCGGGAGCGCACTCTCCCACGCACCAAGGGGACGTAGCAATAAGTGCAAAAGCTGTTACAGCCATCCTGAATCTTTATGAAGGCACGGGCGTTATGGCTGCGGGAAAGGCAAAGGGGCTCGTAGGCACGGGGCCTTGCAATATCCTCCAGTAAAACGACACGCTCGCGCTCGTTTTTCGGGGTGTCGGAAAGGGTGGCAATGACGGTGGCAAGACGACTTTTTCCCGTGTTGCCCGTCAAAACGTCCACCTCGTCAAAAATGGGGTCAGCCCCTCCCTTCCCTTGGGAAAAGCAGCCGCAAGCACAGACAACGGCATCGGGATTTTTCTCCTTCATCCGAAGGGCGCGGCGGATCATCTGGCGGCCCTTTCGCTCGCTCTCGGCCGTGACGGCGCAGGTGTTGATCACGTAGGCGTCGCACACCTCGTCAAAATCTCCCTCCTGAAAGCCCTTTTCCAGGAGAGCCTCCCGCACGGCCTGGGTTTCGTACTGATTGACTCGACAACCAAGGGTGAGAAACGCTACCTTTTTCATCGTATCAATAGACGTAGTCGAACTCGATGCCGTAGATGTCCACGGTGTCTCCGTCCTTGACGCCCGCATTCTGCATTGCATCCTCTACGCCGGAGTCCTTCATAATCTTTTGGAAGTAGCGGACCTGATCCCGATCCGCAAAGTTGATCTTTTGAATAAACGCGGCAAGCCACTCCCCTTCCACGTACCAAACGTCTCCCTCGCGGGTGACCACGGTACGCTGAGTCGAATACTCGGGTGCGGCCTTTTCCTCCTCCACAAAATCCACCTCGTACTCCTTGAGGGGAGGCAGGGTGGAAAGAAGACGGGAAGCAGCCTCCAGAATGGGCTGAATGCCGTGGCTGATCTCAGCGGAAAGGTAGAAGAGCTGCCAGCCCTTTTCCTCACACAGAGCAGCAAGGCGGGCGCGGGTCTCGTCGGAGATGCCGAGATCCTCCTTATTGACCGCAATGATCTGCGGACGGGAGAGGAGCGCAGGATCGTAGTGCTCCAATTCCCGATTGATAATGCCAATGTCCTCAACGGGGTCTCTGCCCTCGCTGCCCGCGCCGTCCACCAAATGGATGAAAAGGCGGCAACGGTCCACGTGACGAAGGAAGCGGTGACCGAGGCCGGCTCCTTCTCCCGCACCCTCTATAAGTCCGGGAAGGTCAGCCATCACAAAGCTCGTCTCGGCAGAGGTCTGCACCACGCCGAGAACGGGGGAAAGCGTGGTGAAGTGATAGGCCGCAACCTTGGGCTTGGCGGCACTGACACGAGAAATAAAGGTGGATTTACCAACGCTGGGGAAGCCGATGAGACCCACGTCCGCAAGCATCTTGATCTCCAGCGTCAATTCTCTCTCCTGCCCGGGAAGTCCGGGATTGGCAAACTGTGGGATCTGCCTTGTGGGAGTGGCAAAATGGGAGTTACCCCAGCCGCCCCGTCCGCCCTTCGCGGCAACAAAGCGTCCCTCGCGGGAAAGGTCGAACATCACCTTGCCCGATTCCTTGTCGCGGATGACGGTTCCGGGAGGAACGGAAATGATCAGATCCTCCCCGTTTTTGCCGTGGCAACGCTTGCCCTTGCCGTCTTCTCCGTTTTCGGCAAAGAACTTTCTCTTATAGCGGAACTTGATGAGGGTGTTCTCCCCTTGGTCCACCACGAAGACCACGCTTCCGCCGTGGCCGCCGTCGCCCCCGTCGGGACCGCCCTTGGCCACGTATTTTTCACGGCGAAAGGAGACGGCACCGTTGCCGCCCTTACCCGCTTTGATGAAAATATCCGTTTTATCTACAAATCCTGACATCGTTCACCTCGGAGATAATAAAAGGGGTACGCCGTAAGAGTCAAACCCTCAGACATACCCCTAAAATGTTGAATGGAAAAAGATCAGTCGCAGTAAACGCTGACTTTCTTCTTACCGCCTGCCATGGGCTCGTACTTCACGGTACCTGCCTTCATAGCAAACAAAGTGTCATCGGAACCGATGCCGACATTTACGCCGGGATGGATGTGGGTGCCTCTCTGGCGAACCAGAATGTTGCCGGCGATGCAAGCCTGACCGTCAGCCTTCTTGCAACCCAGTCTCTTGGACTCGGAATCTCTGCCGTTTTTGGTAGAGCCGACACCTTTTTTATGTGCAAAAAACTGCAAGCTAATTCTAATCATCGTGATACCCTTTCTTTATTTTGATTCTTTTCTCACCGAAAGGTGAGTCGGATACGTTTTCCGCAAATCCTCAAGCTGAAGCAAAAACCCCTGCAAAACACCCTCTGCCGAAAAAGCCGACTCGGAAGGAACCGAAATAAGCTCTGCGCGGATCAGGGGCTTTCTCTCGTCCACGACAAGGTCGACCTCGACACCGAAGACCTCTGTGAGTGTGTTGATCACAAGCTGGGTCATGGTGCTGACGGAGGCACAAAGCACGTCGTGGGGAGCGGGAGCAAGGCCTGCGTGGCCGGAGACGGAAAACGCGAGAATTTTGTTATCGCGGATAACAAATTCCACTCGGATCATTATTTTGCGATCTTGGTGATCTGAACCTTGGTGTAAGGCTGTCTGTGACCCTGCTTCTTCTTCTCGTTCTTCTTCGCCTTGTAGCGGAGCACAACGATCTTCTTGCTCTTGCCGTTTTTCGCAACGGTAGCTTCCACATAGGCACCGGAAACAGCGGGTTCACCTGCGATGAAGCCATCGTTGTCAGAGATTGCGAGAACCTTGTCAAACTTTACGGTTTCGCCTTCCTGCGCGTTCATCTTTTCGAGGAAAACGACATCTCCCTCGGAAACCTTGTACTGCTTTCCGCCGATTTCAAAAATAGCAAACACGAAAAGCACCTCTCTTTCTTTTATGTCTCGCTGTTGAAGGTAGTCCGAAGACTTTACAAACCTTTTACAAGCGGCTCTCCATTGTAACACGGTGCAAGGGACGGTGTCAACCTTTTTTTGAAGGAAATGGAGGTTTTTACTTAAAAAAGCAAAGAATTTTCAATTTGTTCAAAAAGAAGGCCCGGAGACGAGCTCCGGGCTGAGAATCAAGTGTGACTTTCGATGTATTCGGCAACGCTGCGGACGGTCTTCAGTCCCATCACGTCCTCGTCGGGCACGACAATGCCGAACTCACTCTCCAGCGTCATCAGCATTTCCACAACGTCCAGGCTGTCTGCGCCGAGATCGTCCAGAATATTGGCATCGTCCTCAATGGTGGAAAGCTCAATCTTGAGCTGCTTCGAAAGAAGCTCTTTTACCTTATCGATCATCGTTTTTCTCCTTTCAAGAGGCTTGGGGGGTTCGTCCCACTCGGAAACGAACAGAACTATTCTACACAAAAAGCATTGACTTGTCAAGTATTACAGTTCTCCGTCCAAAACACGACGGCGTGTGGTATCCGGATCGGTGACCATCATACGGTACCAGGTGGCGAAAACCAGAATGGTCCAAAGCTTGCGGTAGTTGTCCGCCTTCCCTTCCCTATGGTCCTCCAGCATCCGAAGGGCCGCGTCCCGATTGATATAGTCGGTGCAGGTCATATTGCCGAGGATGTCGCGGGCCCAACCGTACAGCTCGTTTTTCAGCCAGGCGCGCACGGGCACGGGGTATCCCAGCTTCGGACGGAGGAAGGTAGCCTCGTCCACAAGATCCCGGAAGGCGTCCCGCAGGATGAATTTCGTGGTGCCGTGGGAGAGCTTGTCCTCCTCGCAGAGGGTCTCGGCCACGCGGAAGACCTCCTTATCTAAGAATGGCACCCGAACCTCGAGAGAATGATACATAGACAAGCGGTCGCCCTTCACGAGGATATCCCCACGAATCCAGGAGCGCATATCCACGTACTGCATCTTATGCATGGGGGAAAGGCCGCATTCGGCGGCGTGGGCGTAAATTTCCTTTTCCGGCTCAAAGAAGCGCAGATCGGGATCAAAGGTATTGAGGAATTTCTTCTTTTCTTTTTCGGAGAAGATGAAGGCGTTCCCCACGTAGCGCTCCTCCAAGGGAGTGGTGCCGCGATACAGAAGGTTCTTGCCCTTCACGTTATCGGGCAGCACCCGAGCAAGCCAAGCAAGAACGGAGCGCAGGGGTCGGGGCAGGCCGTAGATCTTGGACGAGAAGCGGGACTCGTCGTAGATCTTATAGCCGCCGAAGAGCTCATCCGCACCCTCTCCCGAGAGAACCACCTTCAGGTGGCGGGCGGCCTCCTGACAGACCAGATAAATGGCAACGGTGGAGGGATCTGCCACGGGGAAATCAAGGCTCCAGACCACCTTTTCAAAGGCCTCCTTGAAGTCCTCCACGCCCCGTACCACCTTGATGTGATCCACGTCCAAATGGCGGGTGATGGCGTGGGCATCGTCGATCTCGGAATAGTCCTTGACCCCAAAGGCAACGGTGAAGGCCTTGATGCCCGGATTGATCTTGGAGGAAAGGGCGGTGATGATGGCAGAGTCGATACCGCTGGACAGGAAGGTGCCAACGGGCACGTCGCTGATCATATGATACTTCACGCTCTCGGTGAGGGTCTCGCGCAGGAGGGCCTTTTTCTCCTCGTAGGTCCTTTCCCGAGAGGGGCGGAACATCGGGTCAAAATATTGCTCGATGCGAGCCGTGCCCGTTTTTCCGTCGTAGACCATATAGTGGCCCGCGGGAAGGATGGAAAGGCCGTCGGAAAAGCTCTTGGTGGGCATATACTGGTAGGTAAAATAATGCTGAACCAAGTCGTCGCGGGTTTTGAAGGTAGGCTTGTCGGGGTCAAAGAGGAAGGCCTTCGCCTCGCTGGCAAAGGTGACGCCCTTCTCGGTGATACGGTAGTAGAGGGGCTTGATCCCGAAGGGGTCACGGGCAAGCAAGAGAGTCTCGTTTTCCCTGTCGTAAAAGGCGATGGAAAACATTCCCCTCAGGGAGGAGATGAACTGCTCCCCGTTTTTGCGATAGAGCTTGAGCATGATCTCAAGCTCCGAGGCAGTCTCAAAGTGCTCCTCGGGAAGGGTTTCCTTCAGCTCTCGGTAATTGTAAATCTCGCCGTTGAAAACGCCAAGCAGGCGCTTATCATCGCTCTCCTTGGGCTGACTGCCTCCGGAAAGGTCGATGATGGAAAGACGGCGAAAGGCAAAGGCGATTTTTTCCTCGAAAACAAGGCTGTTTTCGTCGGGGCCGCGATAGCGAATGGCTTGACTCATTCCTTTGAGTGAAGAGTGACACTCTTCACTCAGCCCCGCGGGGCTGAACATTCCGGCAAATCCGCACATAACAAAGGGTTCTCCTTATGGTGATAGAAAGAATTACATCAGTTTATAGTCCACTTCCCCGCGGATCTCGTCCATGCTCTTATGATGGAGGTAGAGACCGATCACCCAGACGCACCACTGCACGGAGGGCAGGACGGCGTAGGTGGAGGGATAGCGGAACTGGAAAAAGCCGAGCACGGCAAGAAGCACGGCGCAGATCAGAAGGGTGATGCGGTAGACCCGATAGGAATAGCCCGTAAAGCGGGCCGAGACCGCAGCGACGCGATCGATGACCGTAAAGAGGGTCACGATCAGAGAAAGGGTATTCAGGATGCCCAGAACAAGAGCACCGGGATCCTTTACAAAGCCAACTCCGAAGGCCGTGGCGTCCCCTGCGGCAAGAAAAAGCCTTACCAAACGGTACGCATAGGAGACGAGCGTAACAAGCGCCGCCGCGGGAAGGGCAAAGCCGAAGCGCTCCTTTCCCAAAAAGGGGCGCAGGCGGCGCAGGCCGAGCCAGGCGCAAAGAGGCGACAAGAAGCTCGGAATCAGGCTGAAATCATCCAAATACAGATCTGCAAGGAAGAAAAACGACATCAAGAACCAAAAGAATGCACTCTTGACCGCAAGACGGGTCAAAACATTCTCGTTTCCGCTGACCTTTTCCTCGAAATCAGCCAAAACGTTACGGCAAAAGGTCTCGTCGGATCGACAGCGCTTGATATAGGCATAGAGGATTCTGGCGGTATAGATGCCAAAGGAAACGATCACCACGGCGCTGACCGCAAAGAGGAAGGAGCGCAGGGCCACGTAGCCGGATCGATCCACCTCCACCACCTCGGGGTCCGCATCGATATTCGGATAAAAGATGGCAAGAGACGGAGGAAGGAAAGCGCAGACGGTCTTGACAAAGACAAAAACGGTCAAAAAGAAGCGCGCGGTCTCGTAGCCCTTCAGGGCAAGGTTGCCGTCCTTGCGGATGGCAAGGTACTGGATGCCCTTAAAGCCGTTGTCGACGGCGGTGAAAAGAAGCCAGGTCTCCACAACGAAAAAGAGAAAGCAGACCGTAAGGCGCGTATTCTCCATCGTAGTGGTCAAAACCGAGGGAACGCTGGCCAGCTTCAGAGCGCTCAGCACCGCAAGATAATGGAAGAATCTGCGGGAGATGGCAAGGCGTTCCTCTAAAAAGGAAAGCTTTTTCAGCCCGAGGGCAATCAGAAGATATCCGAACACGTCGGGCAAAATATCCAGTGTGAACAGATCCGGATTTAAAAGAAACAAAAAGCCGAAAAACAAATAACCGATTCCCATAATACTCCTTTCCCGTTCAATCGGGGATGCGCCGCATCGTGCGGAACAGCGCAATAACACAGTACCAGATGAGGAATACCACGAAGATCAAATCCAAGCTCGAAAGCACGGAGACAATGCCCCTTGCCCCTTCGGGAAGCGGCAAAAGACGGCTGAAGAAGGAGAGAACGTAGACCGCTCCCTCGGTATAGGCAATGCCCGGAACCGTATCGTGGGTATAGGAAAGCTTATCCTCTCCCCTTTTACGGCAAACGGTCTTCGTTTGGCGGAACAAAAGGACAAGAAAGGCAAGCTCAAGCAGATGAACCGCAAAGTCCACCGCCTCCCCCGCAAGGAGCTGAGCGTTGTTCTGATAAAAGGTAGAAAAGAAGAGGGTGTCCTTGGCCAAGGTGAAAAGGGACAGCACAAGCATCAGAAAGGTCATTCTGTAAGGGATCTGCACCCCCTCCGTCTTCCTCGAAAGGGCACGAAGGCCGATCATAAGAAGGATCCACCCCACAAGGTCGGGAAAGATATCCACCATCGCATAGGCCTCGGCAGCGCCCGGGTGCCGCAGACCGAGCTGAAAGTCATACAGGAACATAATCCCGAGAAACATCGGTCCGAATCCCATTATGCATTCTCCTTCAGGCCGCAGCACTTCTTATACTTCTTCCCGCTGCCGCAGGGGCAGGGATCGTTGGGGCCGACGGTGGACTTATTCACCGCGGGCTTCTTTTTGATGCTGCCGTCGCCGCCTCCCGCATTGGTGCCCGTGATTTTAGCCACCTGCTTGCGCTCGATGGTGCGCTTGGGGAACACGGAAAGAAGCTGGGTGGCGGTAGAGCTTTGGATCTCGCTGACCATTTCGTCAAACATCACGGAGCCCTGAATCTTATACTCCACAATGGGGTTGCGCTGGGCGTAGGCGTTGAGGCCGACGCTCCCCTTCAATTCGTTCATAGCGTCCAAGTGATCCATCCAGAGGCGGTCTACGTTCTGCAACAGG
>JAFVYT010000154.1 GCA_017508505.1 Clostridia bacterium | reverse complement strand
GTGGCGAAGTTTGTTCGTAGCAAAAAATGCGTTTTTTTATTGTTTTTATCAAAAAAACGGGATTCTTCGGACGTTTTATTCCAAAGAATCCCTTTTGTTTTATAGGAATAGGCGGTCTGCGCTTTTTTTACATCCCCTTTGTTTTTTTAAATCAGCTTTTGCAGCTCAGGCACCAGATCCGTCTTTTCCCAAGGAGCATCCAGCTCCTCACGGCCCATATGACCGTAGGAGGCAAAGGGCTTATATATGGGTCTGCGAAGATCCAGGGTGCGAATGATGCCTTGGGGTGTCAGATCGACAAGCCTCTGCAGAGCGTCGGCAATGAGCTCGTCCTCGATCTTGCCGGTTCCGAAGGTATCTACCAAAACGGAGGTAGGCTTTGCCACGCCGATGGCATAGGAGATTTGAACCTCACACTTGTCTGCAAGCCCTGCGGCGACCACGTTCTTGGCAAGATAACGAGCTGCGTAGGAGGCACTGCGGTCTACCTTGGTGGGATCCTTGCCGGAAAAGGCGCCGCCGCCGTGACGGGAATACCCGCCGTAGGTGTCCACGATGATCTTTCTTCCGGTCAGGCCACTGTCTCCCTGAGGGCCGCCTACGACGAAGCGCCCCGTGGGGTTCACGAAGATCTTGGTATTCTCATCCATCAGCTCTGCGGGAACGGTGGGACGGATGACGTAGCGGATGATGTCCTTGCGGATTTGCTCCTGCTCTACCTCGGCACCGTGCTGAGAGGATACCACGATGGTGTCCACGCGGCGGGGAATTCCGTTCTCATACTCCACGGTGACCTGGGTCTTTCCGTCGGGACGGAGATAGGGAAGGACACCGCTTTTTCTCTGGGCCGTCAGGGATTTTGCCAAAGCGTGAGCGATGGAGATGGGCAGAGGCATTAATTCCGGGGTCTCGTTGCAGGCATAGCCGAACATCATACCCTGGTCACCGGCACCCTCTGCGTCGACACCCATGGCGATGTCGGGGGACTGCTGATGAACGGAGCTGATCACGGCGCAGGTGTCGCAGTCAAAGCCGAATTTGGCCCGGTCGTAGCCGATCCCGCGAACGGTCTCTCTTGCGATCTCCTGAAAATCCACCGCGGCGGTGGTGGTGATCTCTCCCATTACGATTACCAATCCCGTGGTTACGGCAGTCTCGCAGGCAACTCTGGCCTTGGGGTCTTGTCTTAAAATTTCATCCAAAACGGCATCGGAGATCTGGTCACAGATCTTATCGGGATGGCCCTCTGTAACGGATTCCGAGGTGAAAAATTGTCTCATAAATAACATCCTTACGTTTATTCTTTCCCACATTATAATCCAAACAACACCGAAAATCAAGATGTTTGTCGGAAAATATCGGCGGATTTGACCACTGCGGACACCGCTGAATCGGGATGTCAAATTTTGGAATGGACTTTCGTGTAAAGTGCTGAAAAAAACAAAAAATATTGACTGCATAGTACTTTTGTGATAGAATAATTTGGAATGAAAATCGGGATTTATGCGCATTTTGTCCGCATTTTCCGACAAAGGAGAAAACATTGGGACAAATCATTGTTGTGACCGGCCTGAAGGGCGGCGTGGGAAAAACGGTTTTTTCCGCAGGCCTTGCCTATGAGCTTGCGCGGCAGGGAAAGCGTGTTCTTGCCGTGGATATGGATCTGGGCACGGGAGGCCTTGATATTGCCCTCGGCAGGGAGGACTCCGTCCTTCCCACCTTCACGGACCTTTTGAGCGGCACGGTTCGTCCCGAGGACGCTCTGTTCCCGGGAGACGACGGGGTGTTCTTTCTTTCTGCTCCCGTCTTTTTCAACGAAAGGAGTCTGGAGGATATCAGCTTTGAGTGCTTTGATAACCTCTTGGCCTATCTGAAGGAATCCTTTGATTTCGTTATTTTCGATATGCCTGCGGGTGGCGGTGCGGCCTTCCCCTTCTTGGAAAATTCCGCGCTGGTGGATCTGCTTCTGCTGATTACCACCTCGGCTCCCACCGCGGTGCGTGCCGCCGAGCGGTGCGCCATACGGCTGAAAACGCCCGAGAAGATCCGCCTGGTGCTCAATTCCTTCCACGTTTCCCGTCCGAAGGAGAATCCCTTCCGCATCGTGGAGGTCATCGAGCGGGCCAGCGTTCCCATTCTCGGGGTCATTCCCTTTGACGCGTCTGCGGAGCGCGCACTGGCAAAGGGTACCCCCCTTTCCGCAAAGAAGAAAAGCCCCGCCGGCAGGGCCTTTCGCAACGTTTCCTCCCGCTTGAACGGGGAAACGGTTCCCTTGTTTTATCAGGTTATGCCCCTTCGCAAGAGGGCAAGGTTCTACTGACAGCAAAGTCTTACGTGATACGGAGGTAAAAAGTATGCAGATCGCATTGATTGCACAGGATGACAAAAAAGAACTGATGGCTCAGCTTTGTATTGCCTACAGTGGAGTTCTTTCTAGACACGCCTTGTTTGCAACCGCCACCACGGGTCGCATCGTTTCCGAGGCCACCGGCCTTGAGATCGAAACTCTGCTCGGCGGCGCTGAGGGCGGGCGGGAACAAATCAATTCCCGTATTGCTTACGGTGAGATCGATATCGTGCTGTACTTTCGCTCCGCAATGTCGGACGAGGCCTTCGATGCCTACGACGCAGAGCTGATCCGTCTTTGCGATGCGTACAACCTTCCCTTGGCGACCAATCTGGCCACCGCCGAGGCCATCATTATGGCATTGGATCGCGGCGACTTGGATTGGAGAGAAAATATGCGGCGCTGACCGTCTTGATTAAGAATGAAAAAACGGCAAATCATAAGATAGAAAAACGGTAAAGGACAGAAAAATGCAAAGGACAGATTATTGTGCCTCCTTCGGGGCAAAGGACATTGGAAAAAGAGTGAAGGTGTGTGGCTGGGCACAGAAGCAGAGGGACTTGGGCTCCCTGATCTTCATCGACCTGCGCGATCGCAGCGGAATCCTCCAGCTCGCCTTTGACGAGAATACGCCCAAGGAGCTGTTTCGTATGGCCTTCGGCGTCCGCGCGGAGTATGTTTTGGCCGCAGAGGGCGTCATTCGTCCCCGGGGAGAGGGCGCCGTCAATCCCAATCTTCCCACGGGTCAGATCGAGGTTGCCGTGGATCGGATGGAGATCCTTTCCGAGGCAGATACCCCTCCCTTCGAGGTGCTCAATTCTCTTGAGGTAAAGGAGGAGGTCAGGCTCAAGCACCGCTATCTCAATCTGCGCCATCCTCAGCTTCAGAGCAACCTTCGTTTCCGTCATAAGTTGGCCAAGAGCGCAAGAGACTATTTTGACACCGAGGGCTTTTTGGAGATCGAGACCCCCGTTCTCATCAAGTCCACTCCCGAGGGAGCAAGAGACTATCTGGTTCCCAGCCGCGTTCACCCCGGCTCCTTCTATGCTCTGCCGCAGTCTCCCCAGCTTTACAAGCAGCTTTTGATGGTTTCCGGCTTTGACCGTTATATGCAGATCACCAAGTGCTTCCGCGACGAGGACCTCCGTGCAGACCGTCAGCCTGAGTTTACCCAGCTTGATCTGGAGATGTCCTTTGCGGATGAGGACGACGTTATGAGCGTCAACGAGGGCTTTTTGAAGAAGATCTTCAAGGAGGAGCTCGGCATCGAGATTTCGACCCCCCTTCCCAGGCTCCCTTGGAAGGAGGCCATGGAGAATTACGGCTCCGATAAGCCCGATACCCGCTTCGATATGAAGCTTTGCGATCTTTCCGAGGTACTGAGGAACACCGCATTTCAGGTGTTTGCCGGTGCCATTGCGCAGGGCGGCTCCGTACGCGCCATCAACGTCAAGGGCGTAGCGGACAAGATGAGCCGCAAGGAAATCGACAAAATGACCGATTTTGTGAAGACCTACCGTGCCAAGGGGCTCGCCTGGCTGAAGTGGGCAGGGGAGAAGACTTCTTCCTTTGCCAAGTTCCTCAGCGAGGAGGAGAACCTTGCGGTGGAGAAGGCCGTCGGCTTCGAGGAGGGCGACGTGGTCTTCGTGGTGGCCGATTCCAAAAACAGCGTGGTCTTTGATGCTCTCGGCGCGCTTCGTTGCAAGTGCGGTGACAAGTACGACTTTTATGATAAGAAGTCCTTCTCTCTGCTTTGGGTGACCGATTTCCCCATGTTCGAATTGGATGAGGAAAGCGGCAAGTATAAGGCGATGCACCATCCCTTTACCGCTCCTAAGGATGAGGATCTTCCCCTTCTTGACACCGCTCCCGAAAAGGTCCGTGCCAAGGCGTACGACATTGTCATCAACGGCTGGGAGGCGGGCGGCGGCTCTGTCCGTATCCACCGCAGAGATATCCAGCAAAAGGTCTTTGACATCATCGGATTGATCAAGGAGGAGGCCGACCTGAAATTCGGATTCCTTCTGGAAGCCTTCCGCTACGGCGTCCCCCCTCACGCAGGCCTTGCCTTTGGCTTTGACCGTCTGGTCAGCCTTCTTCTGGGCTTGGATGCCATCCGCGATTGCATTGCCTTCCCGAAGGTGCAGAACGCTTGCGAGCTGATGACCGAGTGCCCTGCAAGAGTGCCGAAGGAGGCCCTGGACGAGCTGGCCATTGCCGTCGTGGAACGGGAAGAGAAGTAAATCCGACGAAAGGAACAGTAATTATGATCGAAATTAACGGGATCACCAAGCGGTACGGAAACAAGCTTGCTGCCAATAACGTTTCCTTTACCGTCAACGCAGGTGAGATCATGGGCTTTCTCGGGCCCAACGGCGCGGGCAAAAGCACCACGCTCAATATTCTGACCGGCTACCTTTCCGCTACGGAGGGTGTGGCCAAAATCGACGGCATCGATATTTTCGAAGACCCCATTGCCGCGAAAAAGAAGATCGGCTTCCTTCCGGAGCAGCCCCCTCTTTATATGGATATGACCGTTCGGGAATATCTCAATTTCGTTTATGAATTGAAGAATTGCCGTATGGATCGGGAAAAGCACATTGCAGAGATCTGCGACGTGGTTAAGATCTCCGACGTGTACGACCGTGTCATCCGCAATCTCTCCAAGGGCTACCGTCAGAGAGTCGGCATCGCTCAGGCGCTCATCGGCAATCCTCCCGTTCTGATCTTTGATGAGCCCACCGTCGGCCTCGACCCCAAGCAGATCATCGAGATCCGCAACCTCATCAAGAAGCTGGGCAAGGAGCATACGATCATCCTTTCCACCCACATTCTTTCGGAGGTTCAGGCCATTTGTGACCGCATCGTCGTCATCAACAAGGGTGTCATCGTGGCCAATGAGAAAACGGAGAATCTGGCCAACGCCGTGGCGGACAAGCACCGTATGACCTATAACATCTGCGGCCCGCAGAACGAGGTGCTCAAGCTGATCAAGTCCATCGACGGTGTCGCCTATGCCGAGGTCATCGGCCAGCGTGAGGCGGACAGCGTCGCTTATATGATCGAAAGCCGCGACAACATCGACATCCGTAAGCCCCTCTTCTTCGCCCTTGCGGAAAAGAGATGGCCCGTCATCGGGATGGACGTAATGGGAATGGATCTGGAGGACGTGTTCCTCGCATTGATTCAGGATCGCGGCACCAACGGAAAGAAAGGAGGAAAGCGCTGATGCTTGCCATTTACAAAAAAGAGCTTCGCTCTTACTTTATCAGCCCCATTGGGTATACCTTCGTTGCGCTGTTCCTTTGTGTGTCCTCCTTGCTTTTTACCTATCTGAATCTCTATTCTGCAACCTCGGACATCAGCAGCTACTATTTGATTATGCTCTTCCTTTTTGCCATTCTCATCCCTCTTTTGACGATGCGTTCCCTGAGTGAGGAGAAAAAGAGCAAGACCGAACAGATCCTTTTGACCTCTCCCGTGAGCCTCCTTTCCGTGATCGTCGCAAAGTACCTTGCAGCTTTCACCCTCTTTGCCGGGACTCTTTTGGTCTCCTGTCTGAACTTTATTGCGCTTTTTGCCTACGGCGAGCCCAATACGGCGGTGCTTTTTGCCACTACCTTAGGCATTCTTCTGATCGGCTCCGCCTTTGTTGCCATCGGCATTTTCATCTCCGCCTGCACCGAGAATCAGTTGATCTCTGCGCTCTTTACCATTGCTACCATCGCGGCAACCCTGGTTCTGGGCGTTGTTGCCAACTATATCAACTTTACTCCCGTCCGCGTTGTTCTGAAGTGGATCTCCATCTTCGACCGCTTCTACAACTTTACCTACGGCTATTTTGACCTCGTGGCACTTTTGTATTATATTTCCATTTCCGTAATCTTCCTTTTCTTGACCGTGCGCGTGTTCGAGAAGCGTCGTTGGGAATAATCGGTCGTTGAAAGGAGAAAAACCAAATGGATAAGAATCAAATGAAAAAAACTGCCAAAAAGAAGCTCTTTTCCTCCAAGCGCTTTAAATACGGCGCCGCCGCAACGCTGTTTACCACTCTCTTTATCACGGCGGTGATCCTTCTGAACGTGATCGTATCCGCGATCCATGCAAAATACAGCCTGTATTTTGACCTGTCTGCCGAGCAATACTTTTCTATCAGCGCCGCGTCCGAGGAGTATGTTCAGCGCCAATTCGACTCCTATAAGGAGGCCTACGGGGAGGAGCCGCAGATCACCATTTCCTTCCTTCAGGCAAGAGACCGCATTCTGGACGATAAGGCAAACCATAAGCCCGAGGTGCTTGGTCTTGTAGAAAGCTACGCAGAAAAGTTCCCTCAGATCACCGTGGAGTTCAACGAGGACATCCTGACCCATCCCCAGAACTACGAGGAATATACCAAGCTTGGCTACGAGATTAACTCCAACGCCATCCTTGTAAAGAATACCCTGACCAATACCTTCCGCTATCTTTCCTTTGCCCAGTTTTTGGTGTATGACACCGATGAAGAGGAGAATGCTTGGGGCTTCAAGGGCGAGATCAAACTCAACTCCGCCATCTACTATATTACCTCCAAGAACCGCCCCGTGGTCACCTTTACCGACGGCCACGGCGAGACCATCCCCGAGTCCCTCGTGGAGACTCTTGAGGACTGCGGCTTTACCATCAAGCGCGTCAACCTTTCCGAGGAGGATTTGGATCCCAACACCAAGATCCTCTTTATGTGCTCTCCTCAGAAGGACATTCTGACGGACGAGTCCTCTGAGGCCGCCGCCTCCGAGTATACCCGCATCTCCGACTACCTGAATAACTTTGGTTCTATGGTCGTGGTCGGCTCCTCCACCACTCCGGAGCTTCCCGTGCTCGACGAGATGCTGGATGCCAAGGGACTGAAGCTGGTTCGCAATCAGATGGTTCTGGACGATACCTTCAGCCATCCTCAGAGCAATCAGCTTGTCTTTGCCAACTACGCTCCCTCTTCCAGCGTTGCCGCTGCCTTGACCGAGAGCCTGACCAAGCTGGACAGCCCTCCCAGAACCGTCCTTCCCAATTCCGCCCACATCGAATTGACCAAGGAAGGAGACGGAGAGATCACTGCCATCGAGTCGGTTCTGACCTCCTCTGAGAATTCCTATGTTGAGATCACGGGCAAGGACGGCACCGAAATCAAGAAGGGCCCCTTCAATCTGATGGCGATTTCCACCCGTTGGGATTACGTTGACAACGTCAGACACTACGGACACGTGGTGCTCGTCGGCAGTGAGCGGTTTTTCGACGAAACCCAGTTCACCGCACAGTACGCTAACTCCGATATCACCTACAATCTGATCCGTCTTCTTTCCAATGAGTATATTCCCGAGGACGACAACATTAAGCCCTTCCAGAACACCGTGCTTGACATCGATAAGGGTGAGGCCATCACCTACGGCATCATTTCCGCGGCGGTGATCCCTCTTGCGATCTTCACCCTTGGCATCGTGGTATTTGTCAAGAGAAAGCATAAGTAATCGGAGTATAGAATGAAGAAAGAAGAAACTGAATTGAAAGACGCCGGTTCGGCAAAGAAAAGCTCCTTTGACCTAAAAAAGCTTTGGAGCAACAAAAGAGCAAGACCCATCATAATTTCCTGCGCCGCCATCCTCGCTTGTGTATTGATCTATGTTGTTTTGATCTTTACCGTGCTCAAGCCGGAGAAGGAAGCGGAAAAGGAGTCCACCAAGGTTCTCCTTTACGATCAGATCGAGGCCGACAACCTCGTTTCCATTCAAGTGGAGAATGAGACCGGCAGTTACCTCTATTACCGCGGCGACGACGGACAGTTCTACTTTAAGGACGCAGAGGAATGGATCTACGACGACGTTTCCGAAACCTGGATGCAGGAAGCGAGCGAGGATCAGTCTCAGAGCATCGGCACCTTTATGCCCGATACCATGGCATTGAAGAACCTTGCGATGTACTGCCTTGCCGATCAGGAGGTCGTAGGGTACGACAAGAACAATCTTGCCGCTTACGGTCTGGATGGCCGCGGAAGAGCGACGATGACCGTTACCTTTGAGGATGCAAACGGAGCCACCGTCAGCAAAACTGTTTTCGTCGGCAAGGAGACCCCCTTCGGAGAAGGAAGCTACTACTGTATGGTGGAAGGGAAGGAGGCCGTTTACGTCCTCTCCGGCACCACGCAGATCGGTAAGGTCTTTCTGGACCTGAAGGCCTACCTCTATCCTCAGGTTGCCTTGTCCGTGTCCTCCGTGACCTACGCAGATGCAAAGACTCTGATCATCACCAAGTACGGGGAGGAGTTCCTGAATCTGCGCAAGGCTACCGATGAGGAATACGAGCAAAACGGACAGCTTTACACCCACGTGTTTGAGAATCCCGCAGGGTATTACCCCTCTCCGGATAATCTCGAGGTCATTCTGAATACCTTCACCAGCTTCATCGGGGAGGAGGTCGTGGAATACGACATCAAGGCCCGTATGGAGGATCCCGTGGAAAAGGAAAAGCTGATGGAGCTTTTCCGTCAGTACAGCCTGATGGATAAGGACGGCAAGTGGGCCTTTGAGCTGAAGTATTCCTATCCCGAGTTTGATACCATTCTCTACATCAGCGAGCGCCTCGGCGTCGTGGAGGAGGGAATGGAGGAGTCTGAGGCTACGGAGTTTGTGTACTACATTTACTCCCCCGACTTTGACATCATCGCTGAATTCCGCGAGGATGACCTTCCCTGGGTTCAGTGGGACCTCCTTACCTTTATGGATGATAAGCCTCTTGCGGTTTCCATCGACAACGTAAGCAAGATCGAAGTGGATTACGACGATACCAAGGCCACCTTCACCCTGCTCGGCACCGGTAATGATCTGAAGGTTACCAGCTCCAACGGCGTTGCCGTAGACACCAACAACTTCCGTCAGTTCTATCTGGCTCTGCTTTATCCCTCCATTGACGGCTATGCGGAAATGAAGGAGGAGTACCCCTCTCTGCTTCGTCTGACCGTGACTCTTCGCGACGGTACGACTACAAAGTACGAGTTCTTCGGCATGACAGCCTCCAAGTCCTTCTATACCACCAACGGAGAAGGCAAGTTCTATATCAACCGTGACTACGTCAAGCAGATCGTCCGAGCCTCCAACGGCATCCTTGCGGGCGAGACCATCACTGTTGAACGCAAAAACTAATTGAAAAAGGGCACCGAAAGGTGCCCTTCTTTGAGAAAAGAAAAGAGAGAACCATTGGGTTCTCTCTTTTCTTATTCTTTTTTAGAACTCTTGCTTTAGGGAGCGCAGGAAGAGCGCGTTGAGCCCCTCCTCGATGTCGGCATTCTCATAGAGCATAGCGTAGACTGCATCACAAATGGGAAGCTCTACACCCTTCTCCTGAGCCAGCTTGTGGATCGCTTTTGCGGTGTAGTACCCTTCTGCAAGGTCGGGGAAGCTCTCTCCCTTTGCGAACATCTCTCCAAAGGCTCGGTTGTGACTGAACTTGGAAAAGACGGTCGCCTCGTAGTCGCCGAGATGGCAAAGACCGTACGCAGACAGCGCCTTGCCGCCGCAGGCCTCGATCAGCTTCGAGATCTCGTGGGTGCCACGACTCATCAAAGCGCCCTTCAAGGAGCTTCTTCCGATTCCGTCCAAAACCCCCGCTGCGATGCCGATGACGTTCTTGGAGGCACCGCCGATCTCGTTTCCGATCAGGTCGCTGCCATAATAAAAACGAATCAGGGGGCCCTTGAATTCGTTGACCAGCTTTTCCTTGAGGGCCTCGGACTTGCTGTCGATGACCATACAGTTCGGGATTCCCTTGACAAATTCCTGAGGATGTCCGGGGCCGAGCCATACCGCAAGACCTACCTCGGGGCCGATCACCTCCTCGAATACCTCGGAGAGGCGCTTGCCGCTTTCGATCTCAATGCCCTTCATACAAAGGATAAAGCTCTTTTTGGAAATGTCCACACCCGTATCCAGAATCTCGTGAAGGAGTCCGCGGAAGGACTGGGAGGGAACGGAGATGACAACGGTTTCTGCCTTCAGCGCCTCGGGAAGATCGGTCAAAAGGCCGATGGAATCCCGCAGGGTAATCATTCCGTTGGTGCGGGTCTCAAGGTAACGTTGCATATGAGGGGTGTCTGCAGGTCCGTAAAAGGACACCTTGTGGCCGATCTGATCCAGGTACCATCCGATGAAGGAGCCCCAACGGCCGCATCCGATCACAGTTATGTTCATAGTCTTCACCGAAAGCCTCTGTAGAGGCTTTCCTTTCTCATGATTAAGTCAGTGGCTTTGCGTGCCCGCTTGATTGTCGTTTTCTTCTTTCTTTGCTGCGGCTGCTGCCTCAGTAGCAAGACGCTCTGCCAATTCATTGGCGCGCTTGACGGCGTCGTCCTCGCGCTTCTTGGCGTTTTCGTCAATGCTCTTTTGGATCTTGTCCTCCTTGATTTTCTCGATGCTCTCCTTGGTAGCTCCCTCGAGCATCGCGGCAGCAAACTGTTCTTCGTCCATCACCTCGTGCTCCATCAGGTACTCGGCGATGAAGTGAAGCTTGTCCATATGGGTCTCCAAAAGGGAGACGGCCTTGTCAAAGGCTGCATTGACGATGCGCAGGGTCTCCTCGTCGATGAGGGCCGCAATTTTTTCAGAGTAGTTGGGGGTATTGCTGAAGTCTCTGCCGAGGAAGACCTCGCCGTGTCCGCTTCCGTAAACCACCGGGCCGAGCTTTTCGCTCATACCGTATTTGGTGATCATATCCCGTGCGATGTCCGTGGCCCTCTGAATGTCGTTGGAGGCACCGGTGGAGACGTCCTTCAGGATGAGCTTCTCCGCTACGCGACCGCCGAGAAGGGATACGATCTCCTCCTCCATTTCGATCTTGGAGCTGTAGCTCTTATCCTCGCTGGGAAGGGAAAGGGTGTAGCCACCCGCTCTGCCGGATGGAATAATGGAGATCTGATGCACCTTATCCTGAGTGGGAAGGAAGTGAGTCACGATGGCGTGTCCCGCCTCGTGATAAGCGGTCAGCTTCTTGTCCTTCTCGGAAATGACCTTGCTCTTCTTCTGCGGGCCGACGATGACCTTGATGGTGGCCTCCTCCAGCTCCGTGTTACCGATGAGCTTTTTGCCCTTTCTTGCCGCAAGGAGAGCGGCCTCGTTCAAGAGGTTTGCAAGATCGGCACCCGTAAAGCCGGGGGTAGATTTTGCAAGGGTGTTCAAATTGACGTTTTCTTCAAAGGGCTTATTCTTGGAATGCACCTTCAGGATTGCCTCACGCCCCTTGATGTCGGGGTAATTGACCGTGACCTGACGGTCGAAGCGGCCGGGACGGAGCAGGGCGGGATCCAGGATGTCAGGACGGTTGGTCGCCGCCATTACGATGACGCCCTCGTTGGAGCCGAAGCCGTCCATTTCCACAAGCAGCTGGTTTAAGGTCTGCTCTCTCTCGTCGTGTCCGCCGCCAAGGCCTGCACCTCTGTGACGGCCGACGGCGTCAATCTCGTCAATAAAGATGATGCCGGGGGCATTCTTCTTTGCATTCTCAAAAAGGTCCCTGACGCGGGAAGCACCCACGCCCACGTACATTTCTACGAAATCGGAGCCGGAAATGGAGTAGAAGGGAACACCCGCCTCGCCTGCAACCGCCTTGGCAAGAAGGGTCTTACCGGTACCGGGAGGACCCACCAGAAGAACACCGCGGGGGATTCTCGCACCCAGCTCCTGAAAGCGTGCGGGATTCTTCAAAAAGTCAACGACCTCCTGAAGCTCCTCCTTCTCCTCGTCGGCACCTGCCACGTCGGTAAAGAATACCTTTTTCTTTTCATCGGAGCCCATTTTCACCTTGGACTTGCCAAAGGAATTGATTCTTCCGCCCTTGCCTCCGGTGGCTTGATTCATCGCGTAGAACCAAAGAGCGACGAACACCACGAGGATGAGAATATAAGGCAACAGGCTGACCCAGAAGGGATAGGTCTCTACGGGCTCGTAGTGGTACTCCTCCAGATTGCCATCGCCGCCCTCCGTCTTCGCGTTGGCCTCCACGTAGGGCTTGACGTCCTCGCGGAAGAACTCGATGTCCAAAAGCTCAAGCTCGACGGTCTTTCCCTCCGTTGTTTTCAGAGTCAGCTCTCCCTCCGGGGAAACCGTAAAGCTCTTAACCTCGTTGTCACGAAACAGCTCGATGACCTCGCTATAGGAAGGTTCGTCTCCGTCTGCCATATTGACAAGGGAGCTGGAGACCAGGATGACGAGCAGAATCAAAAAGCCGTAAAACAGAATGACTTTGACATTGTTCTTTTTCATTTTGACGTTTCTTTTTCTCCTTTGAAGGTTATTCCGATCACAGCCCTTCCGTTGGAGTGGCTGATTGTTGCAGGGCTTGTTGGATCAAGTCGGGCACCTCGCCCGACAGGCGTACAACGACGGTCATTTTCGCCGTTTCGTCTCTTGCCTTATCGCACAGTCCCACAAAGGGGATCCACAGGATCTCCTTTTCATCCCAAAGCAAGGGAAGGGAGTGGCGAAGGGAGCGGGGAATCCCGGCATCACACAAAAGCTTCTTGACGCTTTTGGTCATTCCGTACATTCGGATTCGGTCGCCGACCCCTACGTGTCGCACGGAAAGCCGTCCCTCTATTTTATCGAAAGCAAGGGAAATAATCAAGCCTTTTTTGTTAATATTTGACACATTTCCCCTTTCGGGAATGCCCAGAAAAAGATGAGAGCGAAACGCGGGCAAGGGGTTCGAGCCCTGCGTAATCTCTTCCGAATACTTTATGTCGCTTTGCGCTTCTTCATTCCTTCCGAAGCGAAGCACGCCTCCCTCCAGAAAAAAAGCATAGCCGCGACAGATTTCAATTATTTTGCCCGATACGGGTGCCTTTAATAACGAAACGAGTGCTGAAAAGCGATCACTGCCAATGGTAATATTTTCTTTTTTTGCCATGCGTGTCAGCGCCGTATACAGGATCGGACGCCCCGAGGGACGCTCTGCCAAAGGGGTGAACGCAGCAACGGGTGCCGAGCCGGAGGAAAGGGAAATCCCATTCTTTTTTTCCCATTCGTCGCAAAGCTCGGAGTTGAGTGCGTTCTGCTCCGAGGCCATTCGGGCAAAACGGCAAAGAGCCTCTTCCCCTTTGGGGAAGGCCTCCCGCAGCTCCGGAAAAACCTTGTTTCGAATGCGGTTACGAGTATACAGGAT
>JAFVYT010000153.1 GCA_017508505.1 Clostridia bacterium | reverse complement strand
GTAGTTTTTTCATTCATATTTTCGAAGAAAATATATCATAGGCAAAGCCTATATCACTCGTCGTAAGACGAATATCACAGATTTGCATCGCAAATCTATTTCATTGTAGGTTGGGATTATCCCTAAGACCAACCTACTAAGCGGTCTTTTCTTTATTTTCGCAGACAGATGCGGGTAGAGTAAAGCCAGGAGCGGACGTTTTTTCCCAAAAAGCAGCGATAGGTGAAAAGGGAGCCGAACCAGTAGTGGTCATAGCCTCCACCCACCGCTACGCGATAGGTGGCGTGGGGATTTTTCAGAGGCTCTCCGCTATAGTCCTTGTCCTTGTAAGCATAAAAGGCCGCATCGTAGTAATTGCCCGGCTCTCCGTAGCAGGTTTTGGCGGGAAGGGGCATCAGGGGTTCTTTTTCGTCCAGACCCATGGTCCTTGCCCAGATGGGAGGGGTGGGATTCCACTCTCCCAGATGATTCTGCTCCGGTGCGGCAAAGGAGGCACAGCGCCAAGCCGAAAGCGGCTCGGAATCGTAAAGCGCAGGGTCAAAGGTGTAGTAATAGGAAAGTTCCTTTACGCAAAGCCCCGCACAAAATTCCCAGATATTGCCCCATACGTTCTCGATCCCGCGATAGCGGAAGGCATTGACCATTCCTACAAGCTCCTCGTTTGTTACCATAGGGGGGAGCGCATCGGTGGCCTTGAACAAAAAGGCCTTCAGAGTGGTGGGAGGATAGTCCCTTGTGAGGGGAGGGATGTGGTTCGTGCGTCCCGTGTGGTAGGAAAGCGTATCGCTCATTCCGTTCCGCTGAACAAAGCCTCCTGCGTGGGACTGACCCGGCACGAGCATCGGGGACAGGTCCTCCCCGTCGTAGGTGTAGCGGATCAGATCGGGATTTTCCGGATCCTGACAAACCTCGGTCAGGGTGCGGAGAATCGGCTCGGGATGGTGAGACTTGGGACAGCAGAACATCATTTGCATCCCGGGGTAATACAGGAAGTTACGGCCGAGCTTTGCCTTGGTAAAGTAATTCTTTCCCACGGAGTGAATGGCCGTCCCCTTGTGCAGACGGTAGTAGTATTCCACAAATAGGAAGCCTCCCAGCTCGTACTTGAGCCGACGGGTGGCGAATTCAATGAGGATCAGTTTCTGAAGCATCAGATTCAGCGCGAGGTCGTATACGTCAAAGCCCCTTTCCCGATACTCCGTAAGGTACTCCTCCAAGGGCTTGCAGAAGGAGGGACACGCCCCGCTGTAGGAGGCGGCTCCGTTCTGCTCCGGGGCGCTGTTGTAGGCTCCCACGAAGACGTAGTCCAGCTCCTTCCCGTCCCGCAGGAAGGCGGGCTCGAGGGCAAAGCCCGGGTGCTTTGTACCGGAGATCATCCATTTTTCCACCGAGCCTTGCTTTTCTCGCTTGGAGTAGAATTTCGGGATGCGAACCATCACCTCTCCTGCCTCTCCCGTCAGGGAAAAGCCCTCTTCTCCTTCGAGAATCACGTGCCTTTTTCCGTTTTCTATTTTAACGCAGGCACGGCGAATGGCACCGAAGGGGTAGGCAGAGTCAAAATCGTTTTTGCCATCCTTGACAAAGCGCTCACCGACTACGTAGTTGTTTTCCAGTCCCACGCTGTCCAAAATCCGTTTCTCACCGCCGAAGGGGATGCTTTCATCAAAGGAAACACCGTAAATCTTCGTTTTGTCCATGTCATTCCTCCCAAAGTTTTTTACATTATAGCAATTCTTTTTGGAAAGAGCAAGATGAAAGAGAGATTTTGCTCCCGGGAGCCCTTGACTTTTTTCTCCTGCGGCGTTATGCTAAACGAACGAGGTGTTCAAATGGAAAACGAATTGGAAAAACGCTGGATGGAATTGGCGCATCGCGCTCGCGACCTGGGGTGCTATACCGAAACACGCTTTTTGACCCAAGGGGAGCAGGCCTTGCTTTCCTCCTTGCGTCTGCCCATATCCTATACCCTTGAAGGGGGTATCCCCGATTCGGAGCGCGCCATCGCCGTATTTGGCGACGAGGTGGAATGGGGCTATCCTTGGGAGTCGGAGCTGGTGCTTCTCAAAATCGCCCCAAAGGATCCGAGGTTTTCCGACGTTTTCAGCCACCGCGACTTCCTTGGGGCGATTTTAAACCTCGGGGTTAAGCGGGAGCTGCTGGGAGATATCGTGCTCTTTGAGAATGCGGGGTATCTGGTGACCTTTGCCTCTATGGCCTCTTATTTTGAGGAGAACCTTACCCGCGTTTGTCATACCGCTGTTCGGGTCACCCTTGTGGAGGCACTTCCGGAGGGAGCCGAGGTCCGTACCGAGGAGCGAGTGGCCGTCGCCGCGTCGGCGCGGCTGGACGCGGTGATCGCCGCCGTGTGGGATCTGTCCCGAGCCGAGGCGAAGGCCTTGGTGGAAAGGGAGCGGGTCAGCATCGTCGGAAGGCTTGTGACCGATCCCGCGGAGGGCTTAAAGGAGGGAGAGCGGGTCTCCGTGCGGGGATACGGGCGCTTTTATTATGACGGAATTTCCGGTCAGACCCGAAGCGGACGGTGCCGCATTCGGGTTCGGGTTTTTGTGTAAAGGAGAAAAAATGAAAATCAGAAGAGCCGAGGAAAAGGATCTTTCGGGGATCAATTCCCTTTTGTATCAGGTTTTGGAGGTACATCATAAGGGGCGTCCCGACCTGTTTTACGGTGGTGTGAAAAAGTATACGGACGGGGAGATTTTGAAAATCCTTTCCGATGAGAAAACCCCGGTGTTCGTTGCGGTGGAGGGGGAGAAGGTCTTGGGCTATGCCTTTTGTATCCTGCAGCAGGTGCTCGACAGTCACATTCTCACTCCCATCAGGACTCTGTATCTGGACGACCTTTGCGTGGATGAGTCTTGCCGCGGCACGGGGGTCGGCAGTGCGCTTTTTGCCTTTGTCAAGGCCTTTGCCAAGGACGCGGACTGCTACAATCTCACCCTCAACGTTTGGTCCTGCAACGAGAGCGCGATGCGCTTTTATGAAAAATGCGGCCTTGTCCCCCAAAAGGTGGGAATGGAAACGGTGCTTTGAGGGAAAAATCGGGGAAAGGACTTGACATTTCCCCGATTTTTTTGTATGCTTAATATACCCCTAGGGGGTATATGGAGGGAATCGGAAATGGAACAAGCTTGTGTTTGTAAACGAAAAAAGAAGCGCAGTCTCGAGGAGGAGAAGCGTCTGCAAAACCGCCTGCGCCGCATTGAAGGGCAGGTGCGCGCTTTGAGTAAAATGGTAGAGGAGGACGCCTATTGCACTGACATTCTGGTGCAGTGTGCCGCCGCTCGCGAGGCCTTGGGTGCCTTTTCCCGTCTTCTTTTGGAGGAGCATGTTCGAACCTGCGTCTGTCACGACCTGAAGGAGGGAAGAACAGACACCGCAGAGGAGCTGGTCGAGACCCTTCGCAGAATGATGAAGTAAGGAGGAAAACCGATGAAGGAATATTCTGTCAGCGGAATGAGCTGTGCCGCCTGCAGCGCCCGTGTGGAGAAGGCGGCCTGCGGTGTGGAGGGGGTTTCCGGCTGCTCGGTTAGCCTTTTGACCAATTCCATGACCGTGGAGGGGGACTATCGGGAGGAGGCGCTTCTTTCTGCCATCCAAAAGGCGGGCTACGACGCCCATCCCAAGGGGGCGAAGAAAAAGACCGCAACGCCGCCGGAAAAGGCGCCGAATCGGCATCTCGTCCCTTCCGTTGTCCTGCTTTTGTTTTTGATGTATGTTTCCATGGGGCCGATGCTTTCCTTGCCCCTGCCGGATTTTTTCAATCCTATGGCAAGGGGGCTGTATCAGCTCCTGTTTAGCCTGGCCATTCTGCTTCTCCACCGTCGGTTTTTCATTTCGGGAGCCAAGAGGCTTTTCCACGGCTCTCCGAATATGGATACGCTGGTTGCGATCGGCTCGGGGGCTTCCTTTTTATACAGCTTGGTGCTTTTGTTTTATATGACCTCGCTCCCCCACGCCGAGCAACATCGCGTTTTACACGACCTTTATTTCGAATCGGCGGCGATGATTTTGGTTTTGATCTCCGTGGGGAAGAAGCTGGAGGACATCAGCAAGGGAAAAACCACCACTGCCATCCGCGCCCTGCAGGATCTGTCTCCCAAGACCGCGCGCGTTTTGCGAAACGGGGTGGAGCTGACTCTTTCTCAGGAGGAGGTTCTGGTGGGAGATACGGTTTCCGTACGTCCCGGGGAGCAGATTCCCGTGGATGGCACCGTCCTTTCGGGGGAGGGGGCTGTGGACGAGTCAGCCCTGACGGGGGAGAGCGTCCCTGCGGACAAGGGGGTGGGAGACTCGGTCTATACGGGCACCGCCAACCTTTCGGGGCATCTTCTGGTGCGAGTGGAAAAAACACAGAGCGAGACCGCCCTTTCCCGCATCATCGATCGGGTGACCGCCGCCTCCGTATCCAAGGCTCCTATTGCCCGCCTTGCGGATCGGGTCAGCGGGATGTTCGTTCCCGTGGTGATGATCCTTGCCCTCGTGACCTTCTTGGGGCATTTGGTGTTCGGGGCCTCCTTTTCCGATGCCCTGACCTTTGGCATTGCGGTATTGGTGGTCAGCTGCCCTTGTGCCTTGGGACTTGCGACTCCCGTGGCCATTATGGTATCAAACGGCGTTGCCGCGCGGAACGGAACGCTCTTTAAGACTGCCGCCGCGCTGGAGCGGGCAGGGAAGAGCGCCACGGTCATTTTGGACAAGACGGGCACCGTCACCACGGGCCTGATGCAGGTGACGGACGTGATCCCGGCAAAGGGGGTCTCAAGGGATCGGCTCCTGTCCGTTGCCGCCGCCTTGGAGGCGGGAAGCAGCCACCCCATCGCCGCGGCGCTGATGCGCTATGCCGAAACGGAATCTGTGAAGGCGGGGGTGATCGAGCATTTTTCGGCCCGTGCGGGCTTCGGCGTTTCGGGGGTCGTGGACGGCCTGCGATCGCTGGGTGGAAAAAAGGAGCTTGTAACGGAAATCGCGCCTCTTCCCGAAAAGGCGGAGGAAGCGGCTTTGGGCCTTTCCGAAGAAGGAAAAACACCTCTGTTTTTTGCTTGTGAAGCGGGATATCTGGGCTTGATCGCCCTTTCCGATACGGTCAAGGAGGATTCTGCCGAGGCCGTTGCCGAAATGAAGGCCATGGGCCTTCGGGTGGTGATGATCACGGGGGATCGGGCAGAAACGGCCCGTGCCATTGCCGACTCCTGCGGGATCGATACGGTTTACGCAGGCGTCCTTCCCGAGGGGAAGGAGGAGCTGGTTCGAGAATTGGAGCGGCAGGGACCCACCCTGATGGTGGGGGACGGCATCAACGATGCCCCTGCCCTGACTGCAGCCTCTCTGGGGGTTGCCATCGGAGGCGGCGTGGACGTGGCGATGGATGCGGCGGAGGTGGTGCTGATGCGCTCTACCCTTTTGGACGTGCCGAATCTGATCCGTCTCTCCCGCAAAACAATCAAGAACGTCAAGGAAAACCTTTTCTGGGCCTTTTGCTACAATTTGATCGGCATTCCCTTGGCGGCGGGGCTCTTGGTGCCCTTGTTCGGATGGCGACTGACCCCGATGTTCGGAGCCGCCGCTATGAGCTTTTCCAGCTTTTTCGTCGTGACCAACGCCCTCAGGCTCAATCTTTTTGTCTGGGGCGATCAAAAGAAAGTCCAAAAGAAAAGAAAGGAGAAAAAACAAATGGAGAAGATCTTGAAGATCGAAGGAATGATGTGCCCCCACTGCGAGGCTCACGTGAAGGAGGCACTGGAGGCGATCCCCGGGGTCGAGGAGGTCACCGCCAGCCACGAGAAGAAACATGCCGTCATCCGCCTGTCTGCGGACGTGTCCGACGCCCTTCTGCGCCAGACCGTGGAAAAGGAAGGCTACAAGGTTCTGTAAGGAAAAGGGGATGTAAAAAAGCGCAGACCGCCTATTCCTATAAAACAAAAGGGATTCTTTGGAATAAAACGTCCGAAGAATCCCGTTTTTTTGATAAAAATAATAAAAAAACGCATTTTTTGCTACGAACAAACTTCGCCACTCGACGTACCTTT
>JAFVYT010000152.1 GCA_017508505.1 Clostridia bacterium | reverse complement strand
ATTTTATATCAAAGCTTCATATTTCGTTAAAGGAAACAAGCGAAAGTATTTATTGGCTGACTTTGTTAAAACGAACAAATTTAGTGGAATATGATTACGACAAGCTTTTGTCTTTGGCTGAAGAAATCAAAAGAATGCTCACTGCTTCTTTAAATACTGCAAAATCGAAGAATTAGAGAAAAGCCGCACGGAAGTGTGGCTTTTTCTTTTTGTACTTCTTCTTTAGAATCTACACTCAACCAAGCAAAACCAGCAAGGTCTGAACAATTTTTCTTGGATTTCCTTTTCAAAAAGTCTATAAGCGTATTCAATTTGATCGTATTCATTCCAAGAAGAATCTATTAAAATAATCGGACTTTCATATGTGCAATCCAAAGCTTTTAAGTCAAACCAAGTTGCCGCCTGCGGCAAAATAACAGAATCTGCCACAAAAAGCGTATATGGCTTAATCACAATACCACCTCCTTTCTTAAAGGTTTACCTTATCATAACAAATAAGAAGGTGATATTGCTAACCCCCCACCCATAGATTTTTTGAATGTTTTCTCAAATGGCAAGAGGACGAATTTGTATATCGAGGAATAACAAAGCCCCGGCTGCTACGGTGGGGAATCGGTTGACAGTTGGCCCTCGGGAGGATACAATAAAGGAAAAGAAAGTAGGAGGACGAAGGGATGCTGCAGTATTTTTCCTGCTATGGCGAGGCGGAGGGGAACGGCCTCGGCCTGACCGAGCGCGGTCGGGAGGCGGTGCGCCTTTTGGGGGAGCATCTGAGAAGCCGTGGCTTTTGCGGGCAAGTGCTGTTTTCCTCCGAGGCTCCCTGCAGAGAGAGCGCCGCTTGCATTGCGGCCATTACGGGCTCTGCCTTGGAGTGTGCCGAGGATCTGAGAGGTGCCGATGGGGGGGAATCCGACGGAGATTTCTCCATTCGCATCCGTCGGGGCTATCGGGATCGGATCGGGAAATGGCCCGAAAGGGAGCTTCTGTTTCTGACGGGAAGGCGTGCCTCGGAGATCCTTGTGGACATCTTTGCCCCGAAAATCCCCGAGGGAGCGGCTCCCTTCGACTGCGCCCTGACGAGCCTTGACCCCTTGCGGTGGAAGACCGTTCCCGTGGTGTACGATACCTCCTTTTTGCCCTCCGAGCTCATCACGCCCACGAGGTGGGAGGTGGGAAAGAGGCTCACGAGGACGTCCGATCAGACCCTCTTTTTCGAGGGGCTCAAGGACTTAAAGGGGCCGCGGCTCCTTCACATCGGGGATACGGAGTCCGCTACCTATCCTTTTTTTCGGGATCTCATCGAGGCGGTGCGCCCGCAGGTGATCCTGCATACCGGCGACCTTGCGGACGAGGTCAAAATCGAGCGGCATCCCGAGCTTTTGGGGGAATACACCGAAAAGGCGGGGCGGCTTTTGGAATGGATGCGAAACAGCGGTGCCGAGCTCGTTCTCGTGGTGGGAAATCACGACGATGCCGCGGTGCTTCGCCGCCTTGCTCCCGAGGCACGGATCCTCCCTCCCAACAGTGAGATCACCCTTTGCGGCATCCCCTGCCGCGTGGGACACAAGGTGCGGGAAATGACCTTTGACCGCCGTCTCTCCTTCTTCGGCCACGGCCTTGCCGGCGACCCTTGGCGGCACGCCCTGAACCTGCCCGACGGCCCCTACCGCTTCAGCTCCGCCTACGGCACCTACGTTGTGGAGATGACGGAGGAACGTGATGTCGGGGAGGAGGAGAAGAAGAAGGGGAGGAGATTTTTATTTCTTCCCCGATTCTGCGAGTGAAAATCGGCTGCGACTGTGTCAAGCGTCGCTTACCCCTCGGTCATTTACGTCGAGTAAACTCCCGTCGGGGCTCACTTGCTTTCCTTGTCTCGCTCGATTTTCACTGCGCAGAATGAGAACGATGTAAGGACAAAATCGGCTGCGACTGTGTCAAGCGTCGCTTGCCTCGACAAAGGGATCTCCGAAGCCAATTGGCTTTGGGGATTCTTTTTCATTGACAAGGCCTGCGGGGGGTGTTAAGATAAGAAAAAAGTCGGAGGGTGCTTTTATGAGTCGGATCAAGATCGGGTGGGCCTCACGAGACGTTTCCACTACCGAGCCCATCAATATGTCGGGGCAGTTTTATATGCGGATCTCCCGCGGGGTGATGGACCCCTTGACCGTAACGGCTTTGGTGCTGGAAAGCGACGGGGAGCCCACGGTATTCGTTTCGGGGGATATGATCGATTGCCGCAACCGCATTTTGGATGAAATGCGAAGCCGCGTGAAGGAGGCGATCCCCGGGATCTGTCCCGAGAAGATCATTCTGAACGCCACGCACACCCATACCGCCGCCACCCACGTGGGCGGCATCGGGGCCATTTCCTTTTCCGACGGGGAGAGCCTTCCCCACGAGGGGGTGGAGATCGGCTCCTCCGATGCTTATCGCGATTTTCTCGTGTCTCGGATGGTCGAGGCCGTTCTGGAGGCCTACGAAAGAAGGGCCCCCGGGGGCATCTCCTACGGATACGGCTTTGCGGTGGTCTCCTTCAACCGAAGAGTGGTCTATTTTGATGATCTCTCCGAGAGACCCGACGCCGTCAAGGACTCCACCCACGGGGTAAACGGCCACGCGAAAATGTACGGCAGCACGGCAGACCCGATGTTCAGCCATTACGAGACGGGGGGCAACCCCTTTGTCAATCTCCTTTTCACCTTTGACGAGTCCGACCGCCTCACGGGGGCGGTGATCAACGTGCCCTGCCCCGCCCAGGCCTCGGAGAAGGAGCACTATCTTTCCGCAGACTATTGGCACGACGTGCGTCTTGCGGTGCGGGAGCGGTACGGGGATATTTTCATTTTGCCTCAATGCGCCGCCTCGGGGGATCTGTCCCCGAGACAGCTCCATTATCGCCGCGCCCGCGACCGCCGATATCGCTTAAAATACGGAGACCTCGAGACCCTTGCGGAAAACAAGACCGAGATCGCCAACCGAAAGGAGATCGCAGAGCGGGTCGCTTGGTGCTTTGCCGACGTGTACGATTGGGCGAAAAAGGAGATCGAGCACGAGCCCGTGCTGCGGCACCTCGTCACCACCGTCCACCTGCCTAAGCGCAGGGTGAGCCGAGAGGATTACGAAAACGCGCTTCTTGCCTTGGAGAAGGAAAAGGCGCAGCCCTTTCGGGACGACGGCACCCCGGAGGAAAATCTGCGGTACAACTCAGGCCTGATGTCAAAGAGGGGTCGTTACCAAAAGGTCATCCGCCGCTTTGAGGAGCAGGAGACGGCCCCGACTCTGCCTATGGAGCTGCACGCGGTGCAGGTGGGAGACGTGGCCTTTGCCACCAACCGTTTTGAGATCTTTATGGACTACGAGCAGCGCACTCAGGCCCGCAGTCCCTTCGTACAGACCTTTGTCGTGCAGCTCGTTGCCCAGCCCGAGTCCGACAGCGGCTCCTACCTTCCCACGGAGCGCGGCCTTTGGGGCAAGGGCTTCGGTGCCAGCCTTTACGACAATCTGGTCACCCCCGAGGCGGGACAGATCATCGTGGAAGAGACTCTGGAGCTTTTGCATCGGGCCGCAGAGGAAGAATAAAACAAAGGGGATGTAAAAAAAGCGCAGACCGCCGATTCCTATAAAACAAAAGGGATTCTTTGGAATAAAACGTCCGAAGAATCCCGTTTTTTGATAAAAATAAAAAAACGCATTCTTTGCTACGAACAAACTTCGCCACTCGACGTACCTTTGTACGCCTTCGGGTAACCAAAAAGCAAGGTTTACCTTGCTTTTTGCTCAGTTTTTCCGTTCTGCATCTTTTTTTCCTATCCCCTTTTTGTCTGCTTACGTGTTCTCCCGCTCCCGTCGCCAAGCTCCGGGGGTGGTGCCGAAGGCGTCCCGAAAGGCGCGGATCAGGTGGCTCTCCCCCGAAAAGCCGCAGGCAAGGGCGATCTGGGAGAGGGGGGTGTCCCTTTCCTCCAAAAGGATCTTCGCCCGCTGCAGGCGGGTGTGGGTGACGAAGGCCTTCACCGTCTGCCCCGTGACGGCGTGAAAGTCCCCCTTGAGCTTGGTGGGGCTGACGTGAAAGGTGCGTCCGAGGGTCTCGATGGTCCATTTTTTCCAAGGGCGATCCTGCACCGCTCCGATCAGGGGAAAAATATAGGTATTCTTGGTGCTGTGGGAGAAGGCGGGACGCTCCCGCTCCCCGAGGCTTGCCAAAAAGGCCAGAAGGCTCAGCACCAGATACAGTCGTGCATCCCCCTCCTGCTCGCGGATCAAGGCATAATAGGAAAGGACGGTCTCGGCATCCCCTTCGGTCAAGGGGAGGGCCACCACGTCCGCATCGAACAGCGCGGTCCTTTTCATCAGGCGCTCTCCCGATTCTCCTGCGGCGGTGGGGTCAAAATAGATCACGCGGCTTTCGAAGGGCCCCGAGGCGGAAAGGATGGCGTGGTAGGAGCCCCGCCTTTGCAGGATCACCGCAGGCCCCTGCACCGCCAGAAGTGCTCCGTTGGAGCGGATGCGGCAAAGGGAGGGGGAGAGGACGAGATTGATCTCGTGGGTGTCGTGCATATGGATGTGCTTGGCGGAATAGTCCCCCTCGGTTTTCACCTCCTGAAGGGAAAAGCGCTCGCCGTGGGGAAGATGGATCAGATCAAGGGCTTCCGTTTTCATCGCCTCCTTTTTTCGAGTGTACCACAAATTGCAAAATCGGTCAAGTTCGTCCGAAATGAAAGGGTTTATTCTCAGGAAAAGTCCGTTTTTGATAGAAGAATCGGTCTTTTTTTGCTAAAATGGAGAAAATACCGAAAAGGAGACGTGACGATGGCAAGAAAATGGTGGCAGGAGGCAGTGGGATACGAGATCTACTGCAAGAGCTTTTGTGATTCCGACGGAGACGGTCTGGGAGATCTGCGAGGGGTGATTTCAAAGCTCCCCGTGCTTCGTGATCTGGGTGTGACCTGTCTTTGGTTTGCTCCCATCTACGTCTCTCCCCAAGCGGACAACGGCTACGACGTGGCCGACTACGAGGCGATCAATCCCGACTACGGCGATCTGGATACCTTCAAGGAGCTCCTTGACACCGCTCATTCCATGGGCATCCGCGTCATTATGGATATGGTGCTCAACCACAGCTCCGACGAGCATCGCTGGTTCCGGGAGTCCAGAAAGTCCAAGGACAATCCCTACCGCAATTACTATATCTGGCAGCCCCCGAAGGCCGACGGCTCCGAGCCCAACAACTGGGGCGGCTACTTCAACGAGGGCAACGGCTCCGCCTGGCAGTACGACGAGGTGGCAGGGGAGTATTACCTGCATCAGTACGGCATCAAAATGCCCGATCTGAACTGGGAGTATCAGCCTCTTCGGGAGGAGATCTACAAAATGCTCAATTGGTGGCTGGACTTCGGGGTGGACGGCTTCCGTCTGGACGTGATCACCCGTCTGAAGAAGATGCCCGGCTTCCCCGATTCCAAAAAGGCTCCCACAAAGACCGACCGCAACGGCTTTGTGATTGACCGTGAGATGTGCACCGACGTGGAGGGCATCCACGAAATCCTGCGGGAGATCAACGAGCGCGTCTTCGGCAGAGACGATTGCTTCACCATGGGAGAGGGCGCGGGCGTTACCCCGAAAAACGCGCCCAACTACATCCTGCCCGAGCGGAAGGAATTGGACAGCATTTACCACTTCCAGCTTGCCAGCCGCAAGGGGCCGCGCCTTTCTGCGGAGCAGTTCCGCCGCGTGCAGTCCGAATGGGCAAGGGTCGGCGAAATGGGCGGCACCTACATCCAGTATCTGTCCAACCACGACAGCCAGCGGCAGGTGTCCCAGCACGGAGACGACGGTAAGTTCCGCACCCGCTCCGCCAAGCTCCTCGCAACCCTGAGCCACACCACCCCCGGCATTCCCTTCATCTATCAGGGAGAGGAGATCGGTATGGTGAACGTGCGCTTTGACTCCATCGAGGATTACAACTGCTGCTACACCGTAGGGCCCTATCACGCCCTGGTGGAAAACGGTGTCTCCCCCGACGAGGCGCTGGCCGAGGTGGCACGCACCAGCCGCGACAATGCCCGTACCCCCTATCAGTGGGACGACTCCGAGAACGCGGGCTTTACCACGGGAAAGCCCTGGCTGAAGCTGAATCCCCGCTATCCCGAGATCAACCTGAAGCGGGATCTGGCCTCTCCCGATTCCATTTTCCGCTACTATCAGAGCCTGACGAGGCTTCGCAAGGAGGAGACCCTTCTTGTGGTGGCAAACTTCTGCGGAGAGGAGACCTCCTTCGAGGTTCCCGACTCCCTCCGCGTCCCTTCCGCAGAGCGTCTTTTGACCAACTGCGAGGAGGGGATGGACACCCTTCGGGACGGCACCCTGCTCCCTTGGGAGGTCAGCGTTTACCGAATCGGCTAAAGGAAAAAAAGAGATGCGATTTCGCATCTCTTTTTTGTCGTGATTTAATTGACCCGCTCCACGGAAATGGTCAATTCATTTCGCTCGGCGCGGCTGCCCCCTGCGTCTACGCTGTAGCCCACGCGGATCTCGGCACCCCGTGCCGTGGGGGAAAAGTCCAGCTCGTGGGTGTGGAGGGAAACGGAGGGAAAGCCCAGCTCCGAGCCGTAATCGCACAGGTGGCGGTGTCCCTTTTCAAAGACCATACAGGTCTTCACGGGGCCGCGTCTGAGCATCACGAGCATCCCCGAGGGGGAAAAGCAGAAGGTGGTCAGGCACCCCTCCAGCCCCGTGATCTCCGAGTCCTCGTAGCTGAAGCGGAAGGAGCCGTCCTCCTCCAGAGAGCAGATGCCGTAGGAGGTCAGACGGGTGACGGATTTTGGCGGCAGGTTGGGAATTTCCTGCTTTTTGACCCAGGCGTCCGAGGTCAAGGGTGCGTGGAGCAGCATTTCTTCGCCGTCGGGCTCCTCGTCCCATTCCTCCTCGTCCCATTCCTCTTCTTCCCCGTCTACAATGGGGGGCACAAAGCCGAAGGCCGTGTTGCCGCGGCTGCTCTGAATGCGGATCCTGCAAGGCTGATTCATTTCGTTCCCTCCCATTTTTTTGATTATCTTATCACAAAAGGCGACTTTGGTCAATGGAAACGGTTGAAAAAGGCGCGGGAGTGTGTTATACTAAAAGGAGTAAAATGGAAAGGAGTGGCCGAATGATCCTGATCGTAGCGGAAAAACCCAGCCTCGGGCGGAACATTGCCGCCGCCATCGGCTCTCTTTCCAAGAGAAAGGGATATCTGGAGGGAGAGGGGTATCTGGTGACTTGGGCCTTCGGGCATCTCTTTTCCCTTTGTGACATTGAGGATTATACCGGCCCCACCTCCGACGGGCGCTGGTCCATGGAGAACATCCCCTGCTTTCCCGACTCCTTCCGCTTTGCTCTGCGCAAGGAAAAGGGGGGCAAGGTGGACCCCGGGGTACGGGAGCAGTTCGACACCATTTGCCGTCTCGCGGCACGGCAGGACGTGGAGGCCGTGGTCAACGCGGGTGACGCGGATCGGGAGGGTGAGATCATCATCCGCCTTTGCCTGGAGCACGCTGGGGAGATCAACAAGCCCCTTTTGCGGCTCTGGCTGCCCGATCAGACCCCCGAGACCATCCGTGCGGCTCTGGCGGAGCTGAAGCCCGAGTCGGACTACGACAACCTTGCCAACGAGGGCTTTGCCCGCACCTACATCGATTGGCTCTACGGGGTCAATCTGACCCGCTTCGCCACCCTGAAGACGGGAACGCTCCTTCGGGTGGGGAGGGTGATCGTGCCCATTGTAAAGGCCATTTACGATCGGGATATGGCCATTGAAAAATTCACCCCCGAGATCTATTACGGCGTTTCCGCCAAGACCGAGGACGGGGTGGAGATCCAAAGCAAGCAGAAGTTTTCCAAGGAGGAAAAGAAAAAGGCGGAGGAGTACGCCGCCCTTCTGAACGCCAATCCCCTGACGGTCAAAAAGCGCAAGGCCAAAAAGGACAAGCTGAATCCGGGAAAGCTTTATTCTCTTTCCAAATTGCAGAACGCGCTGGGTAAGAAGTACAAAATGCCCATGGACGATTCCCTCAGGGTGGTGCAGGCCCTTTACGAAAGGGGCTACGTGACCTACCCCAGAACCAACTCCGAATACCTTGCCACGGCGGAAAAGGACAAGATGAAGAAGATCCTCGCAGGCCTTTCGGCCATCGGGTATCCCGTGGCGTTCAAGGATAAAAAGACCATCTTCGACGACAGCAAGATCGAGTCTCACTCCGCTCTGACCCCTACCTTTCGCATCCCGAAGAAGGAAGAGCTTTCCGAGGAGGAGAAAAAGGTCTATCAGGCCATATTGCGCCGCTTTGTGGCGGTGTTCTGCTCCGAGGATTGCGTGTGCGAAAAGACGGAGCTGGTCCTTGCGGCGGGGGACGTGGAGGAGTTTACCCTCAAGGGCACCGTGATTCTGGAAAAGGGCTGGACCCGCTTTGACGATGCCACCCGAAACGACAAAGTGCTCCCCGCCCTTTCGGTGGGGGACGTGTTCCCCGCCACCTTCGAGGTGCGGGAAAAGGAAACGAGCCCTCCCAAGCACTATACCATCGAGACCCTGAACAATTACCTCAAAAACCCCTTTCGGGAGGAAAAGGCCCGTGCCGAGGAGGAGGAGGGAGACGACGCGGAGGAATACCGCGCCATGTTCGAGGGCTTGGAGCTGGGCACCGAGGCCACCCGCACGGGTATCATTGAGAATGCCCGCAGCTCCGGATACATTCAGCTCAAAAAGGACGTTTACACCATCCTGCCCGACGGAAAATACCTCATCGAGCAGCTTTCGGGAATGGGCATCGTGATGGACAAATACAAGACCGCCACCACGGGCAAGGCGCTCAAGAGCGTCTTCCGCGGGGAAATGGACGTGCCCTCGGCGGTGGCTCTTGCCAAGGAAGAGATCCGCGCCGTCTTCGATCAGACGAGTCCCGATGCGGACACGGGCTTTTACGGGGACGCGGTGGGCATCTGCCCGCTGTGCGGAGCCGAGGTGGTCAAGGGAAAGTATTCCTACGGCTGTCGCGGCTACAAGGAGGGATGCCGCTTTCGGGTGAATCTGTTCATCTGCCAACGGCCGATCCCCATCTCTCAGGCCAAAAAGCTCCTCGGAGAGGGGACGACGGACCTGATGGAAAATTTCGTATCTCCCAGAACGGGAAAGAGCTTTTCCGCCCGCCTGCGGCTGGAGGCGGAGGGAAAGGTCTCGTTCTATTTCGATTCATAAAGGTGAAGTATGATCTATTTTGACAATGCTGCCTCCACCCCTCTTTCTCCGAGGGTCAAGGAGGTGCTCTTCGGGGAATTGGAGCATTTTGCCAACCCCTCCTCCCTTCACAGTCTCGGCTTTGAAGCGGAAAAGCGCTTAAAGCACGCCCGCGAGCAGGTGGCAAGGACCCTGTCCGCCCGTCCCGACGAGATCTTCTTTTGCTCCGGCGGCACCGAGGCGGACAACCTCGGGATCCTCGGAGCCGCCGCCAAGGGGCGACGGATGGGAAACCGCATCCTCTCCACGGACTCGGAGCATCCCGCCACGGAGGAGTGCCTGCGGCGTCTGGAGTCCGAGGGCTTTGAGGTGATTCGCCTGTCCACCCGTCACGGCGCCCTTGACCCCGACGAGATCGCCGAGGCCGCCAACGAGAAAACGATCCTTGCGGCGGTGATGCACACCAACAACGAAACCGGTGCCGTGTACGATGTCGCCGCGGTCAGCCGCATTGTGAAGGGGAAGAATCCCCGCGCGCTGGTCTTCTGCGACGGGGTGCAGGGCTATTGTAAGACTCCGATCCTGCCCCAGAGGATGGGCATCGACCTGATGAGCCTTTCCTCCCACAAGATCCACGGCCCCAAGGGCGTGGGCGCTCTGTGGGTAAAAAAGGGCATTCAGCTCCCCCCGCTTATTTTGGGCGGCGGTCAGGAGGGCGGCCTTCGCTCGGGTACGGAGAATCTCCCGGGGATTGTGGCCTTCGGGGCGGCGGCGGAGGAGAGCTTCGGCGCGCTTCCTGCGGCAGCAGAGTCGATGGGGGCGATCCGAGAGCGGATCAAAGCCCTTTTGGCCTCGGACGGCCGCGTGCGGATCAACGAGGCGAAAAGCCCCTCCTGCCATCTTTTGTCCCTGCAGGTGCCCGCCTTCCGCTCAGAGGTTTTGCTCCACGCCCTTTCCGCCAAGGGAGTGTTCGTGTCCTCCGGCTCAGCCTGTTCCTCGCACAAGGGGAAAAGTCCTGTTTTGAAGCACTTCGGCCTGACGGACAAGGAGGCGGACTGCACCGTCCGACTGTCCTTCTCCCGTTTCAATACCCTTTCTGAGGCGGATGAATTTGTTCGCATATTAAAAGAAATACTAAGGTGAAAGTATGGAAAAAAGATCGATCCTTTTAAAATACGGTGAATTGATCCTGAAGGGAGCCAACCGCAGCTATTTTGACGCGGTGCTTCTGCGTCAGGTGAGAAGAAAGCTCAAGCCTCTCGGGGAATACCGCGCCTTCACCTCCCAGTCCACGGTGTTCGTGGAGGCGGAGGACGACGCCCTTCTGGACCTTGCCCTTCCCGTGATGCAGCGGGTCTTCGGCATCGTCAGCGTGTCCATCGCCTATCGGGTGGAAAAAAATATGGGTGCCATTTTAAAGTGCGTCAGGGAAAAGATCGCCCCCGGACTGGTGGGAGCCAAGAGCTTTAAGGCGGACGCCCGCCGCAGCGATAAGAAATTCCCCCTCAAATCCCCGGAGATCTGCCGCGAGGTGGGCGGGTGCGTGCTGAGCACCTTGGGAAAGAATGCACCCCCCGTGGACGTGCACAATCCCGAGGAGGTGGTGTGGGTGGAGATCCGCGAGGATTTCGCCTACGTCCACGCAGGCAAGCTTCCCGGGGCGGGAGGAATGCCCTACGGCACCAGCGGCAGAGCGCTGCTCCTTCTTTCGGGCGGCATCGATTCTCCCGTGGCGGGATACTGTATGGCCAAGCGCGGCGCCTTTGTGGATGCTCTGCACTTCGAGTCCTTCCCCTACACCTCCGAGCGAGCCAAGGAAAAGGTGATGGATCTGGCAAGAAAGCTCTGTGCCTATACGGACACGGTCAACTTTGCCTGCATCCGCCTGACCGAGATCCAGCTCGCCCTGCAGGAGGCCTGTCGGGAGGAGTATTTTACCATTTTGCTCCGCCGATCCATGATGCGCCTTGCCTGCCGTGTGGCAAAGAGGCAGGGGTGCGGCGCCATCATCACCGGGGAGAGCCTCGGGCAGGTGGCCAGTCAGACCATGGAGGCCTTGATGTGCACCGACGCGGTGGCGAGCTTCCCCGTTTACCGTCCTCTGATCGGAATGGACAAGGAGGAGATCGTGCGCATCAGCCGCAGGATCGACTGCTTCGAGACCTCCATTCTCCCTTATGAGGATTGCTGTACCGTCTTTACCCCCCGTCATCCCAAGCTGAATCCGACCCTCGAGGAGGTTCTTTGTGAGGAGGCGAAGCTGGATCTGGCGACGCTGGAGGACGAGGCCTTCCGTGCCGTGGAGTTCGTACGGATCGATGGATAAGGAGGCTTTGATGAAACCGCAAGGTGTGGGCAAGGCGCTGTTAAAGAGCGTCGGCTATGCCCTTTTGTTCCATTATTCTCAGGTGTTTGCGGCAACGCTGGTGGAAATGGTGATCCTGATGCTCTTGGTTTCCGTAAAGGGAATGGAGGTCAGCGCCGCCACCGAGCTGCTCCCGCAGATCTATTACACCGTCATTTACGAAACCATGCTCCTTGCGGCGCTGATCTTCTTCGGCTTTTTGGCTCTGATGCACCGCAGGAATTTCACAGGGCGGATCGGTGCGCACAAGGCACCCGCCGTTTCCGTTTTCACGGGACTTTTTGCGGGGTTTGCCTGCTATCTTGCGGCAGGAGCTCTGGTGAGCCTTGCCCAGCTTTTCCCCGCCGTGCAGGCGTCTCAGGAGCAGTACAGCACCCAGCACGAGGTGCTGGAGCACTACGCGCCCCTTTGGGCGGAGCTCTTGTATTCCTGCGTGATGGCTCCCCTCGTGGAGGAGATCCTCTGCCGTGGGGCGATCCTCGGCACCTTGAAGCGGAGCATGCGCTCGCGACACGCCATCCTTCTGACGGGGGTGATCTTTGCGGTCATCCACGGCAATCTTTATCAGGTGGTGTTCACCCTGCCGCTTGGCATCCTTCTGAGCTACCTTGCCCATCGGATGGGCTCCATCTGGCCCTCGGTGGCGCTCCACGCGGCCTTTAACTCCACCAATTATCTGGTGCGGCTGGGCACCTATCTGGGATATTCTCAGGAGAGCCCGATCTGGCTTTTCTGCTACTGGGCGGCGACGCTGTTCTGCCTGTTCTGCATCCCCGTGAGCCTGATTTTGTACCGTCTGGCAAAGGAGCGGGTCCCCGTTCCCGAGGAGAAATTCGTCCCCTCTGCCCCGCGCTTTTCCTTTCCCGGCACCTTTCCGCCTCCCAACCCGAATTTCCAAAACGACCAAGCAAAAGGAGACTCTATGGCAGCCTATGAATATATGATCGTGGGTCTTGGCAACCCCGGTGAAAAATACGCCTCCAACCGCCACAATATGGGCTTTATGGCTCTGGACTACATCGCCCTGCGGCAGAACACCACCATCGGGAGCCTGCGCTTCCGCGCCCTCACGGGGGAGACGGTCATCGCAGGGAAAAAGGTGCTTCTTCTGAAGCCTCAGACCCTTATGAATTCCTCCGGTGAGGCGGTGCGGGAGGCCGCGGCCTTCTATAAGATCCCCCCGGAAAGGATCCTGGTGATCTTCGACGACATCAGCTTTGCCCCCGGGGTATTCCGCATTCGTGCCTCCGGCTCCGCAGGGGGGCACAACGGCATCAAATCCATCATCTCCTGCCTCTCCTCCGATGCGTTTCCCCGCATCAAAATGGGGGTGGGCACCCCTCCTCCCGGATGGGAATTGATGAATTGGGTGCTGGGCAACCCCTCCAAGGAGGATATGGAGCACGTCTTCGCCTCGCTGGAGGACGTGTATGCCTCCGCCAAGCTTTTCGTGGACGGAAGGCTGGATCAGGCGGCGGCCTCCTTCAACGGCAAGGCCCACTAAAGAAAAAGAGATCGGCAAAAGGGGTGATGTTCTTAGCGGAGAATTTATGCTTTGAGCAAAGTGCAAGCATCGCATTTGACTAGTCAAACGCAAATATGGGCTAAGCCCAAACCCTTATAACGACAGAAAAGAGATAACAAATCGGTTCGTAGCCGAAATGTTATCTCTTTTTCTGTTGGTTTAATGAAATCGTTGCGCGGCAACGATGAAATCTTCACTTCGTTCAGATGAAATCCAAGGACAAGTCCTCGGATGAAATCAAATCCGT
>JAFVYT010000151.1 GCA_017508505.1 Clostridia bacterium | reverse complement strand
TTTTATTCCTCAACATGCCCTTCGGGCATATATCACATTGCGTTAGCAATATATCACATTTCCCTCGGGAAATATATCACTTTCCCGCAAGGGAAAATATCACCGGCGTTGCGATAATCCCTTATCGCAACTGCCTTTCGGCGGTCTTTACTTTTGTCTGAGGCGGCGACGGACGCGGTTCACGTGGCGCTCAAAGTCGCCCCCTTCGATTAATTCGGCCAGCACCCTCTGCTCCAGAAGGGGAACGGTGCAGGTATAAAAGCCGAGCTTCTCCCGAAAAACGGGAACCAGAGACGGAGGCAGAACCATATAGCCCACACGCAAGGAGGGGGAAACGGTACGGGAGAAGGTATTGATATACAGCACGTTTTCCCGCCCGGAAAGAGAAAAAAGAGTCTCCTCGGGCTTTCGGGAAAGGGTGAACTCCGATTCAAAGTCATCCTCCACCAAATACCGCCCCTCTTGCTCTGCCCAGCGCAGATACTCCCGTTTTTTTGAGGCCGTGGCAGTAACGCCGCTGGGAAAGCTACGGTAAGGGGTCACGTGGAGCACGTGGGCACGGCACCGGGAAAGAGCACGCCCGTCAATGCCATCGGGCCCCATCGGGAGCGGAACGCAGCAAGCGCCGTGCAAATCGTACACACGGCGGATCTTGTGATAGGAGGGATCCTCTATGGCATAGCACCTCTCCCGCCCGAGAAGCGAGACCACAAAGCCGTACAGATACTCCGCACCGGAGCCGATGACGATCTGCTCGGGTGTGGCACGGATGCCCCGATTGCGTCCGAGATAGGCGGAAAGGGCAAGCCTTAGCTCCTCACACCCGACTCCCGCGCTTTTTGACAAGATTCCCTCTCCGCAATCGGCGAGCACCTTGCGGACGGCGCGGGCGTAAACGGAAAAGGGAAAGCCCCCTTTTCGTTCCGTGTCCAAGGGCGGCGAGGGTGGCGGCACCGAGGTGACGGAGGCGAAAAGCTCTCCCTCCCGAAAGACTACGAAATATCCGCTTCTCTCCCGCGACTCCACGTACCCCTCCTCCGTAAGGAGGGCATAGGCGTGCTCCACGGTCACAACACTGACCCCCGACTCCTCCGCCAAAAGACGCTTGGAGGGAAGCTTTTTTCCATAGGAAAAGAGCCCCGCGACAATGTCGTCCCGAAGCTGATCGTAAAGCTGAAGGTAGGCAGGCTTTGCGCCCATCGGATCGATCTTATACTTCATCTGGTCCTATCCTTTTATCAAAATTTAGAAAAAATATAGGTTCAGTTTTATTATAAGGCCCGATGGGGCTTTTCGTCAAGAGCTTTTTGCTTTTCAAAAAGGTATTGAAAACCCTCCTTTTTTGTGCTATGCTGAAAAGAGAAAGCAAGGAGGCTATCGAAATGAAATTTTTAAATGAGGATTTCCTTTTAACGACCCCTGCGGCCAAGCGTCTGTATCACGACTACGCCGAGGGGCTTCCCATCATCGACTACCATTGCCACATCTCCCCCAAGGAGGTGTATGAGGATCGAAAATTCGAGAACATCACACAGGTTTGGCTGGGCGGTGACCACTACAAATGGAGGCTGATCCGCACGGGTGGCGTCCCTGAGGAGGAGATCACGGGCTCCGCACCCGACCGTGTGAAGTTTCAGCGCTTCGCCGAGGTGCTCCCCCTTGCCATCGGTAACCCGCTGTATCACTGGACCCATCTGGAATTGAAGCGCTATTTCGATATCGATACGCCCCTTTCCGGGGACAGCGCCGAGGAGATCTGGCGCGCCTGCAACGAAAAGCTTGCCACCCCCTCCTTTTCCGTGCAGGGGCTCATCCGTCGCTCGAGGGTGGAGATGATCGGCACCACCGACGACCCTGCGGACGATCTGATCTGGCACCGAGGTATCGCAGAAACGGGCTTTGAGGCAAAGGTGCTCCCCTCCTTCCGTCCCGACCGTACGGTAAACGTGGAAAAGAAGGGCTGGGCAGAGGCCATCGGACAGCTTTCCGAGGTCTCGGGCTTTCCCATTCGCAGCGCCGCTGACTTGAAAAAGGCCCTCTCCGCACGGCTGGAATTTTTCTGCAAGAACGGCTGTAAGATCAGCGACCACGGAATGGACGCCGCCGCCTTCCGCAAGGGCTCCGAGGGGCAGGTGGAGGAGATCTTCGGCAAGGGAATGGAGGGGGCTCCCATCAGCGCCGAGGAGGCCGAGATCTTCCATACCGAGATCCTCTTGCATCTGGGCAGAGAATACGCCCGTCTCGGGGTGGTCATGCAACTCCACTACGGTGCAATGCGCAACACCAACACCAAGAAATTTCTCCATTTGGGTCCGGATACGGGCTTTGATACCATCGCCGGAGGCGGTGACGGATGGGGACTTGCCCGCTTTCTCGACGCGCTCGAGGTGGACGGCGCCCTGCCCCGAACCATCGTCTACTCCTTGGATCCCAAGGACAACGAGCTCATCGACACCATCATCGGTGCCTTCCAAGGGCCCGAGTGCCCCGGCAAGATCCAGCACGGCTCCGCTTGGTGGTTCAACGACACCAAATCGGGAATGGAGGATCAGCTCCGCAGCTTTGCCAATCTTTCCGTGCTCGGAGGCTTTGTGGGAATGCTCACGGACTCCCGCTCCTTCCTGTCCTACACCCGTCACGAGTATTTCCGTCGCATCCTTTGCGGCTTCCTCGGAAAATTGGTGGACGAGGGCGAATATCCCGAGGATTACAAGGCGCTCGGTAAGATCGTGGAGGGCATCTCCTACTACAATGCAAAGCGTTATTTTGAACTGTAATCAAATCCGTTGACTTTTTCATCTCCTTTGGGTATAATAAATCCAGAATCCAAAGGAGATGTTTTTTTATGAATCAGATCGAATTTGGCGGCCTTCAGGTCGCAAGGTCCCCTCTTTACAGCCCTAGCGATCTGTTCGGCATCGGGTACGGGCTTTACATCGTTACCTGCCGCGAAAACGGTAAGGACAACGGCCTTGTGGTCAATACCGTTTCCCAGATCGGGCTGAATCCCGACCTGATCGCCGTGAGCCTGAGCCGCGCGAATTTTTCCACGGAGGTCATCCGCAGAACGGGGCGGATGAACGTTTCCATCCTGACCGAGAGCACCCCCTTCTCCCTCTTTGAGCGCTTCGGCTTTCAAAGCGGAAGAAATACGGACAAAATGAAGGGGATCACCTACGGCAGAAGTGAGAATAACCTCCCGTATCTGACCGGCTACGCAAAGGCCTTCCTTTCTCTCAAGGTGTTTTCCGTGGTGGAGCTCCCCAGCCATCTGCTCTTTTTATGCTCGGTGGAGGAGAGCGCAACCCTCTCCGAGGAGCCTGCGGTCACCTACGCCTATTATCATCAAAGAATCAAGCCGCAACGAAATCCCACCGAGAAGAAAAAGGGCTGGGTCTGTAAGATCTGCGGCTACGTCCACGAGGGTGAGACCCTCCCGGAGGACTTTATCTGTCCTATTTGCAAGCATCCCGCCTCGGACTTTGAGCGAATCGGGTAAAAGAAAGGGGATGTAAAAAAAGCGCAGACCGCCTATTCCTAAAAAACAAAAGGGATTCTTTGGAATAAAACGTCCGAAGAATCCCGTTTTTTTGATAAAAACAATAAAAAAAACGCATTTTTTGCTACGAACAAACTTCGCCACTCGACGTACCTTTGTACGCCTTCGGGTAACCAAAAAGCAAGGTAAACCTTGCTTTTTGCTCAGTTTGTCCGTTCTGCATCTTTTTTTCCTATCCCCTTAAAAG
>JAFVYT010000011.1 GCA_017508505.1 Clostridia bacterium | reverse complement strand
GGCTGTGCGATGCCGATGGCGGAAAGCACCAACGCAGGGATGAAGCCGATCAAAGCAAAGCCGAAGCCGAGAAGCGGAGAAGAGGAGAGGCTGTGGGCCCGATCGTATTCACAAGCCTTGGCTCCCGCCTGAAACATCTGATACGCCATTATAAAGAGGAAGAAAACGGAGATGATCGCCTGCCCGATCCAAAGGAGAAAGGGAATGCGGTAGGTGGAGCTGTACATCATAAATCCAAACAGACTCATAACAACCTGATACAGGAAGGTTTTAAAGGTCAGTGCGGCGTTTCGTTTGATCTGGTGCATATCGAATCCTCACAAAAAATAATCTATGTATAGTTTAGCGCATCCGAAAGGGAATTTCAATAAACAATTTGTGAAATATATCCCGAAAAACGATGCTTTTTTTGCATTTGCGCAAAAAATCCTGTTGACAAAGAAAGGGTTTGATGCTATCATAATGCTAGATACTGAGTAATATTATGCTCATTCGAACAAAACCTTCAAAGGAGCACAAGATGAAGAGATTAGTTACGATGCTTTTGGCAGTCACGATGCTGGTGTCCCTTGTCACGGTGTCTTCCTCTGCGGCAGGCTACACGTTGACCATTCCGGAAACCGTATCCTCCCACAATCTGGAAGCATACGGCCTCCACACGATGAACGTGTATTCCACCGAGACGGCACCCACCATTGACGGTATCGTCTCTACGGCCGAGTATCCCGGTCCCAACAACGGCCTTGCGCTGGAGTCTGTTCTCGGCGACAACATGTGGATGAACGCATACTATCCCAAGGAAGACGGCTCTCAGGGAAGCCTCTATCCCGAGTGTGACTGGACGGATTACATCGACCCCGTCGACATTCCCGAGTATATTCATACTTATATGACCTACGACGACGAGTTTGTTTATTTTGCCGTCTCCACCCTGATGCCCGCCATCCGCAACACCTCCGGCACTGACTCCGCCGGCGGCGTATCCCGTTCGGCAACCTGGCTTTTCGGTACCCGCTTTAACTTTATGCAGTCCGAAAACCTCGCTTTATCTCAGGGCGGCAACTCCAGCTCCTTCGGACGTAATATGTACAATCTTTATAAGTATCCCGTAGGAACCGATTTCAGCGAGCCTCAGACCGCTGCTTCCGTTTCCATCAACAAGAGAATCTACACCCTCTATCAGAACAATGCCTTCAACACCATCGACGTCGGCACCTACGTAGACGAGAATGGCCTTTCTTGGGGCTCTACCATCTACAGAAGACCCGAGAACTTCACCTACCGCGTTGACATTCAGAACGACGGCAGATGGGGCGTTGTTTTCGAGGGCAGAATGCCTCTCGGCGACGTTCTCCGACTCACCGATGTGGAGTATGACGACGGTACCCCCATTGACTATGTTCCCGAGTGGGGCAAGTGGGGCGTCGAGATTCGCCTTCAGGCAAGCGTCGGTAAGACCAGCACCCTGCCCAACGGCGCTGAGGCTACGATCCATCCCGATGATGTTATCTATGCCGTAACTTATATGCCCGCAGGCGGCGCCGCTACCTCCGGTGCAAACGGCACCATCCGTTATATCGATAAGGACGGAAAGGTTGTGAAATATCAGCTTTCCAACACCGTTACCGCTGCTACCAAGGCCATTCACGGCAAGGCGACGGTAGGCACTACCTTCTGGATGAACCCCGTTCACTTCCTCGGTGCTTACGATCCCAACTTCAACTACGACGGATTCTATTCCGCTCCCACGGATACTTTGGTAACCTCCTCCCGTGTGACCCGTACCCGCGGTCCCTTGACCAGTGCGGTTCGAGGAACCAACACCAATGCAGCCGCAGGAGCCGTTGCCAATGCCAATATGACCAATCGCGTTGCCGCTGCCACCAAGGCTGCCGTTGCAACCGGTGACAATCTCTCCGTTACTCTGTCTCTTTCCGCCGCCATGATCCTCTGTGCCGCTGCAGCAGTTGTGATCGTGATGAAAAAGCGCGGATCAAACACTCACTGATTTTGAATTATGAGCCGACGGTCCTTATGATCGTCGGCTTCTTTTTTTTCTATGAAATGTCGAATTTTATTGAAAACTGCTAGTATACTTCTCGCTCTTTGGAGTGTGCTTTGCTCTGTTTCAGCCTTGGAGGAGGATCGTGCTGTTTCGCTCGTATCGAGCCTTCCGTCCCTTACGGCGGATGCCTCCTTACACACTCTTTGTCCGGGGCGGGATTTGTTTGTCCTGACGGAAAACGATCGTTTTTCTGAGGACGACACCGATCTGATTTCTCAGCTGGAGGGGGATCCCTACCTTTCGGTTTCTTCCACCTCGGCTATGATCCGAATCGAACTTTTCTTGCCTCGTGCGTTCTCGGAGCTTTTGGTTCCGGTGAAGGCCTTTGACAAAGAAAGCGGATATCGCTTCGACTTAAAACTGGGCCTTGGGTCCGACGGTGCTCTGTCCTCCTATTCGCCCTGTACGACCTCCTTTTTCTTTTCCGAGAAGGATCACTCCTGCATAGGGGTTTACGGCATCCGCAACAAAAGAGTTGACGGCGTTGTGGAAAACCAAGCCATCCTTTCCTCCTTTACTGCCTCCAGGGGAGAGGCTTTTGCAGATTCCTCTGGAACTTTTTGGGATGCCGATATGCTTTCTTCGTCGGCCTCTTGCTCCGAAAAGCACGGCGGCATGGTCTTTGTATTCAACTGCTCCTTTGAGGAGCTGGCAAACAGCTTGCCTGATTCCGAGAGAGATGCCTACTTGAATCCCGCCTCCTCAAATGCCGAGCTTCGCTACGGATATATTTCCGTTTCTGTCCCCATACGCTTTCCGAATCCCATGGATTCCGCTTTGCTCTGCATCGGGATTCCCAAGGAAAGGGCTGCGCATCTTTCCGTCGGAGACACCACGTTCTCAGGAGCTTTAGAGGGATGCGGCCTTTCGGACTCCGATCTGCCACCGCTGTTACCTTGTATATACCTTTTGCAAGGCAGCTTTGATTCTCCGACGGAGCCTGCTTTGCCTGCGCCTGACGAAGATGCGTCCCGGGAACCTCTTGCGGCTGAGCCCGAAAAGACGCCCGAGAACAAGAAGCAATGGGGCGAGAACGACTCCGAGACGGTTGTTCCCCCTGCATCCACCGTTTCGGCAGACAAAGTGGTGGATGGGGACTTGCCGGCTGACGTCTTTTGGGAAGGGCTGCCCGATGATTTTGAAGATGCATCCGATGCAACCGAGATCGTTTTCTTTTCCTCCTTGTCGGAGGAAGGGAAGAGCAATGCCGTCTTGGGGCCGATCCTGCTTTGCTTTGCGGGAGTATTGCTCTTGGTCTCCGTGATCGTTGTTGCATCTGTTTTCCGAAATGGCTCGGATTGCGGGAAAAATGATGCAAAAAAACAAAAATCGATGAAAAAATAAGGGATATGTTGTGGATTCTGATGCTTTTTCTATTGACATTGAGCCTATGAAATGCTATAATGTCAACAGAACTATAAGGAGTTGTTTGCAATGAAAAAAATAATTTCTTTCCTTGTTGCGATCACTTTCGTTGTAGGTGCGTTCTGCGTGCCTGTTTTTGCAAGCTATGCGGATCAGACCTCTACCACGTACATCCAGTACGGCACGACGGCCCACGATCTGCGCGCATACGGCTTGCACACCTTCCTTGCCTATAAGGTCAGTGCTGAGCCCAGCCTGACGGATGCGGGCATTGATCCCGCTCAGTACGGCGGAGTACCCTCTGACGTGGCAAAGCTCGGGGACGGTCTGACCTTGACCGATGACAATTGCAAGGTTGACTATACCGATGCCTACGGTGCCGATTATGAGGACGTCGTCGTAACCACCTATCTCGCTTATAACGACGAGTATGTTTTCATCGCCGAGAAGGTGGAGTCTCCCGTTGAGTTCTCCGTTGTGGACGAGCTTGGCAATACATCCACGCTCAACACCAACGTGCGTTACGGTCTGAACCAGTCCACTGCCATCTCCGAGGCCGCTTCCCGTCTTTCCAACACCTACGCATACGAGAAGGGTCTTGACGGCTACTCCGTTGGCGGTTGTGTGGCAGGTCTTCGTAACTATAAGAAGATCGACGGTGAGGTAACCAAGACTGCGATTCTGGACTATGCAAACCCCTACTCCGATTGGACCCTCTATAAGTACTCCAAGAACACTGCCATCTCCTACACCGAGGATAACGGCAGCTACGTTTACGAGTTTGAGTATCGCATTCCTCTCAACGACGTCATCTTCTCTGCCGTCGGCAGCTATGATGAAAAGGCTGTGGATGACCTTCTTGCCTCCGGTGAGTTCTACGGCTCCTACCTCTTCCAGGTTGGCGTGACAAGAACCGGCGGCGCGGGCGGTGATCAGAACTTTTATCTGTCCACCGGCTTTGCGGGCGGGCGCGAGATTTGTGCATACGGCAGCTCCCCCGATACGGAAGTGAAGAGCACGTGGGACGATGCGGTTGCTGAGTATTGGACCAACGCCAAGGGCGAATCCCTTTCCGTTGCTTACGTACCTTCTCCCGTATTCCACACCACCGTCGGTGGCGCAAATGCTCCCGCATCCACCGGCTTCCGTCCCGGCCCCTCCGGATTCGGCTTTGATCAGTTTGGAGCCACCTATCAGACCGGCAAGGACGTGAGCTTCACCGTTATTCCCGACGGTGTTGACAATACCAGACCTCTGGTCGGTGACATTCGCAACGTACCTACCAAGTTTATCATCAGAAGTGGCGCAACCACCAAGCTTACCGGCACCTTCAGCGAGGATTTCACAACCGGTAAGTTTAATACCGGAAACCTTCCGATCGGCCACAACATTTTGATCGTAACCTTCACGCAGCAGAGATTTGACGGATCCAAGTGGGTCAATACCTCTGTATCGAAGAATTTGTCCCGTGGCTTTACCGTTTACGGCTCTGTTATGGGCTCTGTCGGCGGTTCGGCTCAGACCGGTGACGCTTTGACGATCTGCATCATCTCCGGTGTTGCAATGCTTACTGTTGCCGCAGGCGCAAGCTTTGTGGTTCTGAAGAAAAAGAGAGTTCATTAAGCTTTAAAAGCGGCTGTTCGTCAGCCGCTTTTTTGTTTTTTAAGGTAATTTGATATGCTTCCTAAAAATCAATATCCCCCCTCTGTTGCACGCTTTTTGTCGTATAAGCTCACCATTCAGGGCTGCAGCGAAAAAACTGTCTATGAATACGGTATCGATCTTTCCGGCTTTTTGAGGTTCTGCTTTCGTGACCGATTTGCGGATCAGGAGACTGCGGACCTCACTACCGTGATGGATTCTGACATTGCCTCGATTCAGCGTCAGGATATTTACGAATATCTCCTTTATCTTGCTCGGGATAAGAAAAATGGGAATGCCAGCCGCGCGCGCAAGCTCTGCGCCATACGTGGCTTTTTTAAGTTTCTTGCGACCAAGGAGCATTCCATCCCCGATAACCCGGCAAAGGATATTGAGTCCCCTTCGCTGAAGCCGGCCCTCCCTAAGTTTTTGACTCTGGAGGAAAGCCGAGCCCTTCTTCTGGCCGTCAAGGAGCACGGCTCATCCCATAACTTACGCGATTATGCTATTATTACGCTCTTTTTAAATTGCGGAATGCGTGTTTCCGAGATGGCAAGTCTCTCTCTTTCCGACCTGTCCGGGGATCTTGAGCGCCTCGTGGTCACGGGAAAGGGCAATAAACAGCGGGTGATCTATCTCAACGATTCCTGCATTGCTGCCTTATCCGAGTATCTTTCGGAACGAAAAAAGCTCCATTGCAAGGATCCGGATGCCTTGTTTGTCAGCCGCAACAGTCTCAGGCTCTCCGTCAAGTCCATCCAATGGCTCGTTTATCGCTATCTTGATCTTGCAGGCCTCGGTGAGCGTAATCTGTCCGTGCACAAGCTGCGCCATACTGCCGCAACTCTGCTTTACGAGACGGGAAAGGTGGATGTCCGCGTCCTGAAGGATATCCTCGGCCACGAGCAACTGACCACCACACAAATCTATACCCACGTCAGCAGTGACCATATGAAGCGCGCTATGGCAGAAAATCCGTTAAATGATTCTGAATAAGCTTTTGTATTTTAACCATACTAGTAAAAAACAAAGGTGTGGTCAAAAATGGATTTTCTCTTGGGTGTGTTGATCGGTGCAATCATCGGTGTATTTTGTATGTGTATATTGCAGGTCACAAGAGAATAAAATAAGTCCCTCCGATTTCGGAGGGACTTATTGCTTTCATTCTTTTATCCTTACTTGACCTCGATCATGCTCTCGTTCCAGATCTCGGGAGCCTCGTAGCCCAGGAGGTTTACCGTAGTAGCCGCCACGTTGGAAAGACCGAAGGAGCCATCCTTTACGGTATAACGGTCGGCGGTAGCATTGTCGTAGAAGATGCAGGGAACGGGATTGAGGGTGTGGCTGGTCTTGGACTTCAGGGAGCCGTCCTTATTCTTCTTGGGCTCACCGCTCTTCTTGTCGATCTCGTACATTTCGTCTGCGTTGCCGTGGTCAGCGGTGATCAGCGCGACGCCGCCAACCTCATCTTGGCCGCAAGGATGCGATCCAAACAAAGGTCAAGAGCCTCCATGCTGATCTTGGTTGCCTTCATATTACCCGTGTGGCCGACCATGTCGCCGTTGGGGAAGTTGGCACGGATGAACTTGTATTCGCCCCCGCGGATGGCAGAAAGAAGCACGTCGGTGATCTCTGCACACTTCATCCAAGGTCTCTGCTCAAAGGGAACCACGTCGGAAGGAATCTCCATATAGGTTTCCTTTTCTTCGCTGTATTTGCCGGACTTGTTGCCGTTCCAGAAGTAGGTCACGTGACCGTACTTCTGCGTCTCGCTGACCGCCAAAGAACGGAAGGGAGCCTCGGCCAGATACTCACCCATGGTGTTGGTGATTTCGGGAGGTGCCACAAGGTATACGGGAGGAATGTGAAGATCTCCGTCGTATTCCAGCATACCGGCATAAGCCGTCTTGGGGAAGCGCACTCTGTCGAAGTGATCAAAGTCCTCATCGCAGAATGCCTTGGAGATCTCGATGGATCGGTCGCCGCGGAAGTTGAAGAAGATCACACCGTCTCCGTCCTCTACGGTGCCGACGGGCTTGCCGTCACGGGCAATGACAAAGCCGGGGAGATCCTGATCGATCACGTGCAGCTCCTCGCGGTAGGTCTCAATCGCATCCTTTGCGCTTGCAAACTGTCTGCCCTTGCCGAGCACGTGGATGTCCCAACCTGCCTTGACCATCTGCCAGTTTGCCTCATAGCGGTCCATGGTGATGCTCATTCTTCCGCCGCCGGAGGCGATCATAACGTCAAAGCTCTCGTCACGCAGCTCGGAAAGGTAAGCCTCGAAGGGCTCTACGTAATCCAGCGCGCTGGTCTCTGCGACGTCTCTGCCGTCCAAAAGAATGTGCACGCGCACACGGGCGATTCCATCCTTCTTTGCCTGAGCCACAAGAGCCTTCAGATGATCGATGTGGGAATGCACGTTACCGTCGGAAAAGAGACCGAGGAAGTGCAGGGTGGAAGCGTTTGCCTTGCAGTTGCTGCTGACCTTCTGCCAGCCCTCTCCCGCAAAGATTTTGCCGCTCTCAATGGAGTTGGAAACCAGCTTTGCTCCCTGAGCAAAGATCTGTCCGGAGCCAAGTGCGTTGTGGCCAACCTCGGAGTTGCCCATATCGTCGTCAGAGGGCAGGCCGACTGCGGTGCCGTGCGCCTTCAGGCTCAAGGTGGGGTAATCGCGCATCAAACGGTCCAGCGTGGGAGTGTCCGCACATTTCACGGCGTTGCCGACCTGATTGGGATTGAGTCCCACACCGTCCAAAACCAAAAGGACAACGGGGCCCTTTACGCCAACCTTCTTTTTCATTTCTTTCAGTTCCATACCTTTATACCTCATTTCTTTTCATTCATTTTCATTTTCAAGAGCCAGAACCTCGCTTGCCGCCGCAAGGATTCCCAGCTTTGCACTTTCATAGGTAAGTCCGCCCTGCATATACACGGTGAAGGGGACGCGCATGGGGGCATCGGCAGAAAGCTCGATGGAGGAGCCTTGGGTAAAGGCACCTGCCGCCATAATCACGGGATCCTGATATCCGGGCATCGCCCAGGGAATAGGGACCACGTAGCTGTCAACGGGAGAGGCGCTCTGAAGCCCCTTGCAAAAGGCCTCGACCTTTTTTCCGTCCTCAAGAGAGATCTGCTGAACGATGTCATATCGCTTATCGAGGGTGTTGGGGATGACGGAATACCCCATTTTGCTAAAAACTCCGGCAGAGAAAACTGC
>JAFVYT010000150.1 GCA_017508505.1 Clostridia bacterium | reverse complement strand
GGTCTGAGTCTCCGTGGCGGCGGTTTCTTCTGCGGGTGGAATGCTGATGGCAGGAGCACAGGAGGTGAGAAGCTGAGCCAAAAGAAGCAGCATGACAAGGGCGGATAATAAAAGCTTTTTCATAGTATTTCCTTTCATTTGAGCTCACTTTCGGTGACTGCCTTATGCGCGGCGTTTTGGAGGATCGAGACCTCCTCCTCGCTGATGGCAAGCTTGGATGGACGGTAGCTGCTTCCTACGCAGCTTTGCCCCGTTAAGAATTCAAACCAGACACAAGCGTTCAGGTATTGACCCCCTTGGGTATCTCCGTCGTGGTATTGGTCTCGGGTCAGATCCCCGATCTTCGGGTTGGCCCTGGCGATCTGCCAAGCGGTACCGCTGGGCACCACGGGAACACCGTTTTGCTCGTGTACGGCAACGGAGTGACGGCGGATGTTGTTGTACATCATCTCCTGCCGCTCCAAGGTGCCGACCTTTACACCGTTTCGCTCCCACTCTACGTTGTAGGCCCATTCCTCGTGCCAGACGAGTCGGGACTTGGGGAAGCGATCCTTCAGATAATCAAAGAATTTCTTTGCAAGCTCGTTGGCCCTCTCGTGAAATTCCTCATCATTGAAGTCATCTTTCAGGCAGGCTCCGTAGGAGTGCTGGAGCGCGATCACGTCCCAATTGCGCTTTTTCAGGCAATAATCCAGACTGACGGGCTCGTTGTCGGAGGTGCCGCCCCCTTGGATGTGATGGCGCAGACGGTAGTTGGCCCGACCGTTCTGGAGCCAGTTCCAATGCATCGTAAGGGTGCATCCGGAATAGTACACGGTGAAGATGTTCACCCGTATGTCCTTTTCCGTCATCAGCCCGTTCAATTCGTCCGGCCAGCCGGTGGAAAAGCTGTTTCCGATGATGAGTACGTTCAGCGTACTGTCGCCCGCAGGGTCAGCCTGCTCGATCTTGACCTCCTCGGTTTTCGCCGCGGGTACCGTCTCCGATATGGCTTCCGTACTTTCCTCAGGCACCTCTTCGGGAGCGTTCAGCTTTGCCGCACAGGAGGAGAGCAGGGTAGAGGCAAGAAGGAGGAGAGAGAAAAATAGAGTGGCAATGCGTTTCATTTTACAACACGTTCCTTCACGGGATTTTCTTCTACGGCCTGGTGAGCAGCCTTCTGCAGCTCGATCAAACGTTCTTCCGTCAGGGCGTATTTGGGTCTCCAGGTATTGCCGATGCAGCTCTGACCGGTGAGCATCTCAAACCATACACAGGCGTTCAGGTACTGACCGCCGCCGACGGGGCCGTCGTGATAGCCGTCTCGGGTCATGGTATCGCCGATGAGCGGGTTGGCTCTTGCGATCTGCCACGCGTCACCGCAGGGGATCATAGGTACCTTGTTGTCCTCGGCGAGCTTGACGGAGACCTTTCGCATATTCTCGTAGCACAGAGTCTGGGTTTCCACGTCAGGCACACTTTGGGTCTGCTTGAAGGGCTCGGCTCCGTGACGGAAGTCGTTGGTCAAATCGGCCTTCTTTACCTCGTATGCCCAGGTCTCGTGCCAAACGAGCGTGGACTTGGGGTATTTTTCGCGAATGTAATTGTAAAGATTCTCCGCATAAGGGGTGCAGGATTTCAGGGCTTCGTCATAGGAAACGGCCTTGGAGGGGCTAAAGTGCTGCTGCAGGCTGATCACATCCCAGTTTCTCTGTCGCAGGCAGAAGTCGAGACCGACATCATGATCGTCAGAGGTGCCACCGTCCTGCTCGTGGTGACGGAGACGGTAGTTCTTTTTGTCTGTCTGAAGCCAGTGCCAATGAGACACGAGCGGACAACCGGAGTAGTACACGCTGAAGATTTGCGCCCTAATGCCCGCGGCCTTCAAAAGACCGTTCAATTCATCGGGCCAGCCGGTGGAAAAGCTGTTGCCGATGATGAGCACGTTCAGAACCTTATCGTTGGCGGGGTCTGCCTGATTGACGATCTGCTGCGCCGTTTCGACAATCTCCTTGGTTGCGGGGTTGGTTTCCGTTTGGGTCAGTGTCTCTTCCTCCGCCGGAATGTTAATGGCGGGGGCGCAGGAGGAAAGAAGCGTTGCCGTCAAAAGTAAAATGGCAACAAGGGAAAGAAAAATGCGTTTCATCTTGATATCTCCTTACTTTACCGGGTTTTCCGCCACTGCTTGATGAGCGGCTTGCTGTAGTGCGGCGACCTTGTATTCGTTCAGTCCGTAGCTTGGACGCCAGGTGTTACCGAGGCAGCTTTGCCCCGTGAGCACCTCAAACCAAACGCAGGCGTTCAGGTACTGACCGCCGCCGACGGGTCCGTCATGATACTTGTCTCGGGTCAGGTCTCCCACCTCGACGCTCTGGCGTGCGATCTGCCACGCGTCTCCGCAGGGCACGAGAGAAACCTTATTCTCGGTGGCGATGAGTCGGGAAACGTCACGGATATTTTCGTAGCACTTGGTCTGATATTCCTTATCGGGGAGCTTAAAGGTCTTGTCGGTGTTTTGATAGCCAACCTCGTACGCCCAGGTTTCGTGGAATACGAGACGGGTCTTGGGAAAGTTCCACTTCAGATAGTCGAAGAGCTTCTCTGCGTAAGGATTGCAGGAGTCCAAGGACTGATCGTAATCGATGGCGGTGATGGGGCCAAAGTGCTGCTGCAGGCTAATTACGTCCCAGTTCTCTGCGGCAAGGCACTCCAAAAGCGTCTTGCCCTCCACGGCCTTGCGTTTGCCCGTATCGTCCAGATGACGATTGAGGCGGTAGTTGTTCTTGCCCTCCTCAAACCAGGTCCAATGCTGCTCCAAAGAGCAGCCGGAGTAGTATACGGAATAAATGTTCAGTGGGATTCTGACCGAGCTGAAAAGACCCTTCAATTCATCCGGCCAACCGGTGGAAAAACTGTTGCCGATGATGAGCACGTCCATTTCTCCGTCTGCGGCAGGATCCTCCTGCTCCACGGTGCTTTGGAGCTCGGGTTCGGTGGATTCGGCCTCCTCAACCTTGCTCTCGGTCTGCTTGGGGGTATCCTCGTCCTTGCCCTCACCCTTTTTTTCGCTCCCCTTGGAGCAGGAGGTGAAAAGACAGGCGAGCATGGCCAGTGCGATCAACGCTGACAGAATACGGGAAAGCACTTTCATAATTATCTCCTTCAAGAAAAATTGAGCCGAAACTCTGCTACTATTTTAAGCAAAAATAACCAAAAAGTCAATTGAAAAACAGCACTTTTTACTCTAAGATTGCAAAAAAGAAAGAGCCGATCGGCTCTTTCTTTCGGTATTCTTTACTTCAGGATGCCTTGGAAGGCAACAAGCTTTTCTCCGTTGGAGATCTGCACGGTGACGGTGATGGTGTTGTCCTTGCCTGCCAGCTCCTTCAGACCGTTTGAAATGGTAATGGCGTTGCCGTCCTTATCGTATTCC
>JAFVYT010000149.1 GCA_017508505.1 Clostridia bacterium | reverse complement strand
CCCATCGTTACCATCAGCTCCTTCGAAAAAAAGGCCGAATACCTCTTTGACTCCGTTTGCACCGACCGCGGCTGGGGCATTCGTCAGGCTGTGGCCCACCTAAAGGAGATGGGGCATAAAAGGATCGGCTTTCTCGGGGAATACCTGACGCGGCACACCTGCACCGCCTTTCGGGAGGCCCTGCGCTCCCTTGACCTTGAGATCCACGAGGATCGGATCGTCAGCAGTCCGAAAAGGAAGGCCGAGGCGGGCTTTGACGGGGCGGACCTCATCCTTTCCCGCGGGGAATGTCCCGATGCGGTCTTTTGTGCTTACGATGCCATCGCCTTCGGAGCGATCAGTCGCTTTCATCAATCGGGGCTCTCAGTGCCGGAGGATATCTCCGTCATCAGCTACAACGACATTCCCTTGGCACGCTTTGCCACACCGCCTCTGACCACCATCTCAACCCCCGTGGAGGCCACGACGGACGCCGCCTTGAACCTCTTGTACAAGCGGATGCAAAATCCCCTCTCCCCCCGACAGTCCGTGACTCTTTCCTGCGATCTGGTGCTGCGGGACTCCGTCAAAAAGCGCTTATAAACGAAAAAGAAGCCTTTTTAAGGCTTCTTTTTTCGTTTGTTTATGGGCGGCAACCGACACTCCCCTTATCTGTTCCCGTCGGCACACAGATTAAGGAAGTTCTCGAACAGCTTCCTCTCCACCTCGTCCCCCATACGGAAGCAAAGCTCGGGGTGCCACTGGGTGCCGAAGATGCGTCTCTCCTTCCACTCGATGGCCTCTACGATGCCATCGAGGCTTCTGGCCACCACGCGGAAGCCGGGAGCGGGGCGATCCACCGCCCAGCCGTGATAGGTATTCACCGTAACGTTCCGCTTTCCGAACACGTCGTAGACAAAGGAGTCCTCCTCCACCTCGATGGGATGCGTGCTGTATTTGACGGGATTGCCGTAGCGGTCCACGGCTTCGATCACAGTTTTGTGAGGCTCGGAAAAGCGATCCCCTCTCAGATCCTTCACCCTTTTCAGGGTACCGCCGAAGAAGACGTTGAGCGCCTGAATGCCCCCGCAAATGCCGAGCATCGGCTTTCCTGCGTCGGCAAAGGCGGCGATCACCCTTCGGTCCAAAGCGTACTCGTCGTACTTTTCCGGAGGATCGAAGGGCTCTCCGCCGTAATAGGTGGGGTCAATATTGATAGGGCTTCCCGGGACGATGAGTCCGTCGCAGGCCTGTACCACCCGCTCATAGTCGTACTCCGTACCGATGCACACAAGACCCACCTTGAAGTGCTGTGCCATCAAAACCAAATATCCCGTAAGGCGCCAGGAATCTCCATCCCAGATCCCCTCGAAGGTTCCCTCCCGCCAGCGGGGCAGAATCGCAATATTCATATCGATGCTTCTCCTTTTTGATTGGTAATAAAAAAGATCGTCTGACGAAGCCACTCTTATCATACCACAAGACCCAAAGCCTTGTCCAATACGAAAAAAGAAGGGCACGCATCATAAGGTATGATAGATCAAAAGGGGCAGAGTCCGCGCTCTGCCCCTTTGGTCATTACTTTAAGAAATCCCGAACGGTTGCCGCTACGTCCTTGGCCCCGAAGACCGCAGACCCTGCAACCAGAACGTTGGCACCGCGCTCCTTGACGATGCAGGCGTTCTCCAGATTGATGCCGCCGTCTACCTCCAGATCCATTTCCTTTCCGAGGGAACGGATCGCCGCATTGAGCTTTTCCAGGTTGGGCATTGCCTCGGGCATAAACTTCTGCCCGCCGAAGCCGGGCTGAACCGTCATGATGAGGGCCAATTCCAGATCGGGCAGGAAGGGAACCATCAGGTTGGCATCGGTATAGGGCTTCACACTCATACCGGCACGGATGCCGTAGGAGTGGATCTTGTCAATGACCTCCTTATGGTTGTCGCAGGCCTCGTAGTGGAAGGTGATGATGTCGGCACCTGCCTTGGCAAAATCGTCGATGTAGCGGATGGGATCCTGAATCATCAGGTGCACGTCAAAGACGATGTCGGACACCTTGCGGATGGAGGAGATCATCCCCGGTCCAAGGGAGATGTTGGGAACGAACATTCCGTCCATTACGTCCAGATGCAGATACTCTGCACCGTTTTCGTGAACTTTTTTAATTTCTTCTCCAAGGCGGGAAAAATCCGCCGCCAAAACGGAGGGAGCGAGCTTGATCATAATAAAACTCCTGTTTTTTGATATTTTTCCGAGGTGCCGTAGGGTGGCACCAAGGGGATTATATCATAAAATAAAAGCGGGTGCAACACTTTTTCAAAAGACGCACCCTTCTCTTTTCAAAAAATCCCGCCTGCCGTGCCGCGTATGGGACGAGAAAGAAAACGGAATCCGACAAAAAAGGCGCGGGCGACGGCGTTTCCATAAAAAAAGCCCTCCAAACGGGGGTTGCGGTAAGGGATTACCGCAACCCCCAATGATATATTACCTAACGGTAATATGAAGTATTTCCTTACGGAAATGTGAAATATTGCTATCGCAATATGATATATGCCCTTTGGGCATATTATGGTAAAAAATG
>JAFVYT010000148.1 GCA_017508505.1 Clostridia bacterium | reverse complement strand
GCCTCAATGCCCACCACGCTCTGGAAGTCGCGAACCATCATGGGGAAGGGATGGGGTCCGAGAACGGAGCCGATGCAATAGATGGAGTCCTGATACTCCTTGCTGTAGGCGTCGAAGGCGGCGTCCACCGCTTCCTTGAGGGTCTTCAGCCCGTGGGTGACCTCCACCACGTTGGCACCGAGAATCTTCATTCTTGCCACGTTGGGAGCCTGCTTCTTGATGTCCACGGAACCCATATAAATATCGCACTCCAGCCCGAAGTAAGCGGCGGCAGTGGCCAAGGCAACGCCGTGCTGACCGGCGCAGGTTTCCGCAATGACCTTTTTCTTGCCCATATACTTTGCAAGGAGAGCCTCACCCATACAGTGATTGAGCTTGTGCGCACCGGAGTGGTTCAGATCCTCGCGCTTGGCGTAAAGCTGAACCTTGCCCCCGAGGTAATCGGAGAGACGCTCCAGATGCGTCACGGGAGTGGGTCTGCCCTGAAACTCCTTGCGGATGCGGCGCAATTCTGCAATGAACTTGCGGGACTGGCAAATGGAATAATACGCCTCGGTGATCTCCGCCATTGCGGCCTTGAGCTTATCGTCGATGTAAACACCGCCGTATTTTCCAAAAAAACCGTTCTTGTCGGGATAATGATTAAAATAAGTATCGAAATCGATGCCGTTGAATTTCATAATTTACCTCCAAAAATGTAAGTGTGATCCGATCGCTTCTGTGTTCAGTCACACCATCGCTCCTTTAATAAGATCGATAACATCACAAGCCTCCGAAAAAAAACGCCCCGAACGGAAATCCGTTCGGGGCGAATCATAGGTTTCTGATCCGCGGTACCACCCAAATTCACCGCACGGGGCGATGCACTTACGCGTACTGACATACACGGCCGATGTAACGGTCGGGCCCGTCTCCCCTACTGGGCCAAAGGCTGTTCGGTTCGCCCTCGCGAGTCCATTCCGCTTGCTGCTTCTCTGCCGCGCTTTCACCCACCGCGACTCTCTGAAAGAGGGGGAGCAAGGTACTACTCTCGTTCAATGGTTTCACTCAGTATAACAAAGGAGAAAAAAATTGTCAAGCATTTTCGCCAAAGGCAATTTTGCCTGCCACCTCGCAGATCTCGTCCACGGTCAGATCGGGAGCACGCTTCAGACGCTCGATCATCTCTCTCCCCTTCTCCTCCCGTGACAAAACCAGCATCACGGAATACACGTCAGTTCTGGAAAGGCCCCGTTGCCCCAAGAGGGCAAGAAGCTCCTTCTGCCAAGAAGCAATCTCCATCTTACACTCCGAAAACAGCGATTCCCATCACGGCGGAGATCGCAATGGAGAGAATGGGCGAGATGGTCTTCTTTTTCCAAAGGCGGTAAGCGCTGCGAAGCAGAAATACCAAGCCGAAGATCAGAAGGGTGCGCCAATCGGGGATCAGAGCAGACGGAGGCGGGAAAAAGCCTGCAGAGAAGACTGTCGCGATCTCGGGGATCAGCCCCGAAAGGATAAAGTACACGCCGGTGCAAAGAATGATTCCCACCACGCAGGGCTTGATGGTGTCCAGCACCGCACGGGTCCCCTTCTTTTCCATAAAGTCGGAGAGAAACCTTGCGATCAGAAGGATCACCACAAAGGAAGGCGTGATGGCACCCAAGGTAGCCGCGATGGCACCGGGCACACCCCCCACGAGAGTGCCGATATAGGTGGCGGTATTGACCATAATGGGTCCGGGGGTAGACTCTGCCACACCGATGATGTAGGAGAAGAGGTCCTGGGACACCCCCCACACGTCGAAGTTTGCATTCACCGCATCCTGAATCAGGGGAATCGCACCGTAGCCGCCACCAAAGGTGAACAGGCCGATCTTCAGAAATTCCCAAAACAGATGAAGGTAGGTCATCCTTTTTCCTCCTCCTTCTTGATCCTTCCGATGCCGTAGGCAACCAGACCCACCACAGCGGAAATGAGAATCAGGTAGATGGAGGAGAAGGTGAACAGATTCATCTTCACCAGGAACATCACCAAAAAGGACACCGCAAACACGACCATACTAAGCAGCTTTTTCTTCATCTTGCGGTACATTTTCCAGCCTGCTCCGAAAATGAGGAAGGCAACGGCGGCCTGAATGCCGCGGAAGGCACTGGCGACCCAAGTGATGGAGAGAAAATCCTCCAAAAACAGAGCGATGATGCAAAGAAGCACGAGGGACGGCAGCACCACACCCCCCGTCGCCATCGCCGAGCCGAAAACGCCGCCGACCTTATATCCCACAAAGGTAGCGGTGTTGATGGCAAGAGGGCCGGGGGTGGACTCCGCCACCACGGTAATGTCCATCATTTCGTCGTGGGAGAGCCATTTCTTTTCGCTGACGACCTCATTTTCAATGATCGAGATCATGGCATAGCCGCCGCCGAAGGTAAAGGCCCCGATCTTCAAAAAGGAGCAAAAAAGCTGCCGGAGAGATCCTCTTTTCTGTTTCACAGTACCTTTTCCTCCTTCAGGTATTCCACCAGAATCTCCGCCGCTCCCTCCACGAAGACCGCGCAGGGGCGAGAGGCGTAAAACTCGGCGGTGCGGGGAGAGGCAAGCCCTCCCACCTCGGCCTTTTTCTCCAAAAGCTCACGGCAAACCAGATTGCCGAAGCGTGCACGAAAGCGCCGTCCCAGCTCCTGCACTCTGGGATAGAGCAGGTCCTTTTGGGGATGGTCGACGGTGTCGTAGCCAAAGAGGTTCCCCACCACCAGCATCATTCCGCTGAAGGCGCCGCACACCTCCCGCATTCTGCCAAAGCCGCCGCCGAAGGGAGAGGCAAGGCGAAGGGCCTCCTTCTCATCGATTCCGAGAAGGGGGGCAAAGGCACCGTAAAGAGCCTGTGCACAGTTGCACCCGTCCATAAAAAGCGCCACGGCGCGGGCGGGAAAGTCTAAATTTTGATTCATATCCGTCATCCTTTTCAAAAAAAGGTCTCCGGCAGGAAGCCGGAGACTTTTCACTTCAGTTCAGGGGAATCTCCTTGCCGCAAGCGGGGCAAGGGAAAGACTCGGAATCGGGCTCCTCCTCGAAGCAGACCGTCTCACCGCAATGGGGACATTCCACCTCGTAGCACTCCTCCTCGTCATCGGAGCAGTCACAGCAACAGCAATCCTCATCGTCGTAATCGCCGAAGAGCTCTTCCTCCACGGTGGTCAGGTCCTCGTCCACGGCCTCCAGATACTCATTGATGTCGTCAATGTCGTCCTGGCACTCGGTAATCTCCAACGCGAGATCCTCCAGAATGTCGGCCATCAGCTTGATGATCTTACCTTCCTTGGTATCGGCCTGAAAATCCAGACCCTCCATCAGACCCTTCAGATATGCAACTTTTTCGGTTACCGTCATGAACGTTTCTCCTTTCGATCAAACTCTTTCGAGATACTCGCCGGTACGGGTGTCGATCTTCAGAACGTCGCCCTCGTTGATAAACAGGGGAACCTTGATCTGTGCGCCGGTCTCGAGGGTAGCGGGCTTGGAAGCACCGGTAGCCGTGTCGCCCTTGAAGCCGGGATCGGTCTGGGTGACGGCAAGCTCTACGAACATGGGAGGCTCAACGGCAAAGACGTTGCCCTTGTAGGAGAGCACCTTGCAGAGCATTTCTTCCTTCACGAATTTGAAGTTGTCGCCCACCAGGTCGTGGGAAACCATCAGATCCTCCCAGGTCTCGGTATCCATGAAATGGTACAGATCCCCATCGTCGTAGGAGTACTGCATTTCCTTTCTTTCCACAAAAGCGGGGGGGAATTTTTCGGTGGGGTTAAAGGTCTTTTCCACCACGGAGCCGGTAATCACGTTTCTGAGCTTGGTGCGAACAAAAGCCGCGCCCTTACCGGGTTTTACGTGCTGAAACTCGATGATCTGCATCACTGCGCCATCCATTTCAAAGGTCACGCCGTTTCTGAAATCGCCTGCTGTAATAGCCATAATGTCCTCCAAATCAATGATTAAAATCAAATTTCAAGCGTATTATACTACTTTTTTTGCGCTTTGGCAAGATGTATTTGCAAAAAATGCCATTATAATTGCAAAAGATCCTTCGGGGTGGCATTCAGATTGTCACAGCCGTTTTCCCTGACGACCACCAGATCCTCAATGCGCACACCGAATTTGGCAGGAAGATAGATCCCCGGCTCCACGGACAAAACGGAGCGGGCGGGAACGGGCTTGTCGTAGCGGGCGGCAAAGGAGGGCAATTCGTGCACCTCCATTCCGATTCCGTGACCGGTGGTATGACCGAAATACTCTCCGAAGCCCGCATCCCGAATAAGATCACGAGCGGCAGCATCCACCGTGCTTCCGAGAACGCCCGCGCGGACGGTGGCAATGGCCGCCTCCTGCGCCTTCAAAGCCGTATCGTAAACAAGACGCATCTCGTCGCTTGCGCGGCCGACGCAAACGGTACGTGTCATATCCGAGCAGTAGCCGTCCACCGTACAACCGAAGTCCAGCGTAACAAACTCATCCTTCCCGATCCTCTTTTCCGTGGGGGAGCCGTGGGGCAAGGAGGAGCGGGTGCCGGAAACACAAATGATTCCGAAGCTGGAGCCGTCGGCGCCGTGCAGCTTCATATGGTATTCCATCTCCGCGGCGATCTCCTTTTCCGTGCGGCCGACCTCCAAACGCTCGAGAATGTACCGATAGGTCTCCTCGGCGATGGCCTGCGCCTGCGCGATGCGACGGATCTCCTCCTCGGTCTTGACGATGCGCAGTTCCTCGACTCTGCCCCCGAGGGGAAGAAATTCCGATTTCGGATAGGCCTTTTTCAGGCTCTCGAGGCGGGCGACGGTAAGAAAGCGATCCTCAAAGCGCACGACCGGTGCTCCACCGCTTTCAGACAGAGGGCCGAAGTCCTTGGAAAAGGGGGCGGGCAGGACGGAAAGCTCCCGCGAGATCCTCCCCTCCTCCCGGGCGATGCAGCCCATTTCGTAATAGCGGGAATCCAAATAAAGGGCCGCTTTTTCACGTGTGACGACAAGCACCCCGTCCGAGGAGCGGAAGCCCGTTAAAAAGCGTCGGTTGATGGGAGAAAAGAACAGGGCGCACTCTCCCTTTTCCAGAGAGGCTTGAATCTGAGCCAGAGAGGTCATTTTGCATTCTCCTTTTTCTTTCTTTTGTAATAGATCCTCACGAAGGGCTTTTCCAAAAAGCGCTTAAAGCGAAAGAATCGGTTTTCCTTTTTTTTGATGGGCTGTACCACGGCGGCGTAAGCCCCGTGAAGACGGGCGGCCAAAACGTCTGTCAAAAGCTGATCCCCCACCAGAAGGAGCTCCTCCCCCCGAAGGCCGAACTGCTCCAAAACGGGACGCAGGGCCCGCTTCAAGGGCTTGTGCGCATCGGGAACGGCAAAAAGTCCCAAGGACTCGTTGAAGATCCGAACCCTATCCGGAGAATTGTTGGAAACCAGCGCGACCCGAATCCCAAGGGAGTCAAAGGAAAGAAGAAGGTCGCGGATCGCCCTCGGAGGGGTAGGGGTATCGTAGGAGACGAGGGTATTGTCAATGTCAAAAACCACCGCCTTGACCCCTTGGCGAACAAAATCATCGAAGGGTACGTCCGTGACCCGATCGCAGATCAGATCCGGAACCAAAAGATCCGTCAGAGACACGTTTTCTCTCCTTTCCCTAATTTTTTTTATTATATCATAAAATGGAAAAGAGAAAAGACCTTTTTAGCGAATACTTTGCTCCAAAATCTCTTTTTTCAGCTTGGCGATGATCTTTTTTTCCAATCGGGAGATGTAGGATTGGGAGATCCCGAGACGGTCCGCCACCTCCTTTTGGGTCATTTCCCGTTCCCCCAAAAGACCGAAGCGGGCACTGATGATCCGACGGTCCCGCGGGGAGAGCTTGCGGATGGCGGCAAGGAGCATCGTCCGATCCTCCTCCCGCTCCAATTCCCGATGGATCTCCTCACCGTCACTGCCGAGCACGTCCCCGAGCAACAGCTCGTTCCCGTCCCAATCAACGTTGAGGGGCTCGTCGAAGGAGATCTCCTGCCGCCCCTTGGCGGCCTTGCGAAGGAACATCAAAATCTCGTTTTCGATGCATTTTGAGGCATAGGTGGCGAGCTTGATGTTTTTGTCGGAGCGGAAGCTGGTCACTCCCTTGATCAGCCCGATGGTGCCGATGGAAACCAGATCCTCCATTCCCACCCCCGAGGACTCGAACTTCCGCGCGATGTACACCACCAAACGCAGATTGTGCTCCACCAGCAGATTGCGGCAGGCAAGCACCTCCTCGCCCCGCTCCATTTTTTCGATGCAAAGGCGCTCCTTTTCCTCCCCCAGCGGCGCGGGAAGCTCCTCGGAGCCGTTGACGTAATAGACCTCGTAAAAGAGCGCACGGTTGCGGCGCTCCTCGAAAAAGCAAAGGACCCTTCGGATCCAGCGAATCAAGAAAAAGTGGGACTTCGGTTTCATATGATCTCCTTTTTTATACAAGGGAGAGAGGCACAAGGCAGGGACATCCCCCAAAGCCTCCTCCGGAAAAATCAAGGGCAATCAGGATCGGCTCGGTGCGGCCGCTTTTTCCCTTCCTTCCCCGATGCAGATACACCGCTCCCGGGAAAAAGCCGAACAGACAGCCATAGCCCGAAGCGGTACGCAGGGGAACGGGATAGACCGCATCCCCGCGGCCGCAGCGGATCGAGCCGATCTCCTCGTCACTCAAAAGCTCCGAGGCATACT
>JAFVYT010000147.1 GCA_017508505.1 Clostridia bacterium | reverse complement strand
ATCCCGGATATACGGGCGGTAAGAGCAGCAGCAACCATCAGTACAACGCATTCTGCGCCACGCACAATCCGGAGCTTTGCGAATGACCCCCGAGGCGAAGTTTATGGGAGAGGCCCTCAAGGAGGCAAAAAAAGCCTTTGAGGAGGGCGAGGTTCCCATCGGATGTGTGATCGTCAAGGACGGTTTGATCATCGCAAGAGGGCGAAACGCACGGGAGAAAAAGAAGAACGCCCTTCTCCACGCAGAGATCGTCGCCATCGACAAGGCGTGCAAGAAGCTCGGCGGATGGCGGCTTTGGCAGTGCGAAATGTACGTAACCCTCGAGCCGTGCCCCATGTGTGCGGGCGCGATCATTCACGCAAGAATCCCAACGGTTCACATCGCTGCCAGAGACCCAAAGGGGGGCGCAATGGGAAGCGTGATTGACCTTCCCACTTATCCCTTCAACCACAAGCCCGCGGTTTCCTACGGGCTGTGCGAGACTGCGTCAAAGGACCTGCTTCAGGATTTTTTCCGCGCTCTCAGAAATAAAAGGAAACCAAAATCAGAGTAGAAGCTCAAGCGTTAAGTGCCACCGAAACGGGGAGTTGTTCGGCGGACGAAAAGGCAAACCGCCTTGCGGTTTGGGCTTCGCATCCCGCTGCCGAAGAAGGATCTTTGCCTCCTTTTCCGGTTTCCCTTTGGGAAAATAGCGGAAAAGGAGGTATTTTTATGAAAAAAAGCAAAAAAAGCAACGATTCCCTCTCCATTGTTTTGCTGGCAGTCTGCGCTCTGCTGGCGGCGTTGAGTATTCTCTTTGGAAAATACCTTGCCATCAATCTTGGAGATTCCATCCGCCTCAGCCTTGAGAATCTACCCATCCTTTTGGCAGGCTTCCTGTTCGGCCCTGCGGCGGGAGCAGTGACGGGAACCGTTGCAGATCTCGTGGGATGCCTTTTGGTCGGATACAGCATCAATCCGCTGATCACCCTTGGCGCCGCCGTCATCGGTCTGACCGCCGGCTTTGCGGGAAAAGCGAAGCGCCTTTCCCGTTCCTTCAAGGTGATTCTTGCCGTAGCGGGTGCGCACTTGATCGGCTCGGTGCTGATCAAAACGATAGGGCTAACCCTCTTTTACGGTTCTCCCTTTCTCATTACCCTGGCGTGGCGGGCGCTGACCTATCTTTTGGTTGGAACGATAGAGATTGTATGCCTTTGGGCTCTTTCCGGAAATCGCTCCTTTCTCAAACAAGCCGCACGGATCACAAAGGAAAGTCACAAATAGGAGGGTGTGTCTCTATGAACTACGAGGAAGCACTGAAATTTATCCACTCTAATTTCTGGCAGGGCTCAAAGCCCGGGCTCGAGCGCACCGAGAAGCTCCTTTCTCTGATGGGAGATCCCCATAAAAAGCTACGCTTCGTACACGTTGCGGGCACCAACGGGAAAGGCTCCTTCTGCGCGATGCTCTCGTCCATTCTGATCGAAGCGGGATACCGCGTCGGAACCTACACCTCCCCTTACATTCTTCGCTTCAACGAGAGAATGAAGCTGAACGGGGTCGATATCCCCGACCAGACCCTTGCGGAATTGACGGATTACGTGCGTCCCTTCACCGAGGGGATGGAAGAAAAGCCCACAGAATTCGAGCTGATCACCGCCATCGGCATGGAATATTTCGCCCGTGAGAAGTGCGATATCGTCGTACTGGAATGCGGAATGGGCGGCAGACTCGACTCCACCAACGTCATTGACCCTCCAATCCTTTCTGTCATCACGGGCATTGCGCTGGATCATACTGCCTTTCTCGGAGATACGGTGGAAAAGGTTGCCGCAGAAAAGGCGGGAATCATCAAGGCCGGCTCCCGGGTGCCGTATTGCGGAAGAGACAAGGATGCCGAAAGGGTGATTTTAGATCGCGCAAGGCGTGTCGGTGTCCCCTGTCACCTTGCGGATCGCACCGGCTTTCTCCTCAAGCGTCAGGATCTTTCCGGGACGGTTTTCGACTACAAGGAGTATCGGAATCTGAAAATTCCCTTGCTCGGAGATTATCAAAAGGAAAATGCTCAGAACGTGCTTTGTGCCGTGAAGCTCTTAAAGGAAAGCGGCCTTACTCTTTCCGATGAAGCGGTAAGGGCGGGGCTCGAGAAGGTTCGGTGGCCCGCACGATACGAGCGGGTGCGCACAAAGCCCCTGATCCTTTGCGACGGCGGTCACAACCCCGAGGGCGTCGCAAGCGCCGTAGAGAGTACGAAAACGTATTTCAAGGATACAAGGCTGATCGTGGTGACAGGCGTAATGGCGGATAAGGATTACCGCTATATTGCAAAGCGTCTCGGCCAGATCGCAAGCGAGGTCCTTTGCCTGACCCCTTCAAACCCCCGCGCACTGAAAGCGGAGGAATACGCCAAAATCTTCCGAGAGGGCGGCATCCCCGCACGCGCCTTTCCCTCCCCTGCCGAGGCCATTGCGGAGGCGATGCGCCGTGCCGACCAAACCGGTGAGGCTATCCTCTGTGTCGGCTCTCTCTATATGTACGGTGAGATCCTGGAGGGAATCCGCAAGGCGGAAATGAATGCATAACAAAAGAAAAAGCACGAAAAAATTTCGTGCTTTTTATGTTCTTATTTTTTAAATTCCTTAAAGAAAACGTGCCCGCATTTGGTACAGCGGATTTTGAATTTTCCGATCCTTCGAGGCATCCGAATATCCGCCGAGCAGCTCGGACAGCGGAAGAAGCGCGTAGTCTTTCGGTCTCGGATGCGGACGGCAGTACGGCGAAGCGGCCTCAGAAGTCTTTGCAAAAGTGCGCCGTAGGCTCGGTTTTCCTCCTGACGCTTCAAAACGTTTCGGGAGAGCATACGGAAAAAGGTAATTCCACAGAAAATAAGCTCGATGCAAGAAAGGATGAGATTCTTGAGTCCAAGATTCAGAATCGCCACCAAAAGCCAAAGAAGGATCAGATGACGGTTGAGACGGTCGGTACCATAGCGTCCCAGCATAAAGCGTCGGATGGCATCCTGCAAACGGGTAAAAAAGCGCATCAGTCTCTCCTCCTTCCGCTGGTTACAATGGCAAACAGACGGATCAGCTGGATCAAGGATGCCGCAAGAGAGGCCACGTAGGTCATCGCTGCGGCGGTGAGGGTCTTTCTCGCTCCCACAAGCTCTACGTCATCCAGAATATTTTCATTTTTGAGAGCGGCCATCGCTCGAGCGGAGGCGTTAAACTCCGTAGGAAGGGTCACAAGCTGGAAAATGACGCTGAAGCTGTAGAAAAAGACTCCAAGGAGCGCCAATTCATACCCAAAGGGAAATGCGGCATAAATCGAAAGAAAAAGGCCGATCATAATGAGAAGCGGTGCGAATCGAGCGCCGATGTTGGTCACGGGGATGATGGCGGCGCGGATGCGAATGGGAAGATATCCCACGGCGTGCTGAACCGCGTGTCCCGCCTCATGGGCGGCAACGCCGATGGCGGCGGTGGAGGTGGAATCAAAAACGGCCTCGGACAGATAGATCGTGTTGTCCCGCGGATCAAAATGATCCGTCAAATTTCCGTGGGTACGGGCGATCTGAACCCCTGTGGCGCCCCCTGCCCGAAGCACCATTCTCGCGGCCTCGGCGGCGGTAATCCCACGGCGGGAAAACTGCTTCTGATAGCGGCGGAAGGTGGAATTGACGTTTGCGGAAGCGATCATACAAAACACAAACGAAATCAAAACGAAAAGGTATCCGAATACCTCAAAGTAATCCAATACTGTCAACGAAATGCCTCCTTATCCGGGTAAATTGATTATTTTGGCAAAATAATTCTCGGATTCTTTTTACTTTTCTTGTAAAGCACGAATTTGTTCCCGATGGCCTGAACCCCCTCACAGCCGAGCATCTCACAAACAGCATCGGAGACCTCACGAGCGGAAAGATCGGCATTTTCCAGAACCGAGACCTTGATCAATTCGTTTTTCTCCAGTCCCTCACGGAGCTGTGTCAAAAAAGCATCGTCCTCAAAGCCCTGCTTTCCTACTTGATACTTCGCGGGGAGCGCGTTTGCAAGAGAGCGAAGGTACGCTCTTTGTTCTCCTGTCAGCATAAAAATCTCCTAATCTAGTTTCATCGTTTTCAACCTATTTTATCCCTTCCTTGTATTTTTGTCAACCAAGGGAGATTGTCTCTTTTCGTTTTCATCGTTACATTTTACTGTGAACCGAATGTGGATTCGGGAGGGAAAAGGATGGAAAAAGTACGTCTTTTTTCCTATTCATTCTGTTTTTTCAATTTTATTTACGCAGATTTCACAATCGGTTAAAAATGCCGCCTTACACTATCGTCGTAGAAATATAGAAGAAAGGTTACTCTTATGCTCAAACTATCGGAAATCAAAAAGGATTATCTCTCCGAGAGCGACAAGGTAACGGCCTTACAGGGCGTTAGCCTGCAGTTCAGAAAAAGTGAATTCGTTTCCATCCTCGGGCCCTCCGGATGCGGCAAGACAACGCTTTTGAACATCATCGGCGGTCTCGACCACTACACCTCCGGTGATCTGGTCATCGACGGAAAAAGCACGAAGGATTTTCGGGATTCCGACTGGGATACCTATCGAAACCACTCCATCGGCTTTGTGTTTCAAAGCTATAACCTGATCCCTCATCAGAGCGTTCTTGCCAACGTGGAGCTGGCGCTGACCCTTTCCGGCGTTTCCAAGGCGGAGCGCAGAAAGAAGGCCGCCGCCGCCCTGGAGAAGGTCGGTCTGAAGGATCAGATGAAAAAGCGCCCGAACCAGCTCTCCGGCGGTCAGATGCAGCGAGTGGCCATCGCCCGCGCGCTGGTCAACGATCCCGACATCCTTCTTGCGGATGAGCCCACGGGTGCACTGGACTCCGTAACCAGCATACAGATCATGGAGCTGCTCAAGGAGATCTCCCAGAACAAATTGGTCATTATGGTCACCCACAACCCCGAATTGGCAGAGGAGTACTCAACCCGTATCATCAAGGTGCTGGACGGCAAGGTCGTGGATGACAGCAACCCCTATGACGAAAACGAGGAAAAGAAGGCGGTCGCGAAGAAAAGCAACAAAAAGGAAAAGAAGCCGACCATGTCCTTCTTCACCGCCCTCTCCCTTTCCACCAACAATCTGATGACCAAAAAGGGCCGCACCCTCCTGACCGCCTTTGCGGGCTCCATCGGTATCATCGGCATCGCTCTGATTCTGGCCCTCTCCCACGGTATCAACGCCTGGATCTACGATACGCAGGAATCCACCCTCTCCTCCTCCCCCATCTCCATTCAGGCGGAAAGCGTGGATATGAGCGCTTTGATGACCTCCCTGATGGGCATCAACGATCGGAACGAGGAAAACGCCCACGAGCTGGACGCCGTATACTCCTCCAGCGTGGTAAGCGAAATGATCAACTCCGTTCTCGGTATGCAGGTGAATACCAATAACCTGACTCTCTTCAAGGAATATTTGGATTCCAATGAAGAGATCCGCGAGAACGTCACGAACATCCAGTATTCCTACGCACTTGATATGAACGTTTACACCAAGGACGAAAACGGGGATCTGGTAAAAAGTGATATCGAGGACATTATGACCCACGTGTTCGCAGGCATCGGCATTCCCGAGTCTGCGATCCCCTCCTCCTCTTCCTCCCCTCTCGGAGGGATGAGCAGCTTCGGCTCCATCAAGCTCTGGCAGGAGATGCTTCCCGGAGAGGACGGAAAGGGCATCAGCCCTCTTATCAAGGATCAGTACACCTTGGTTTCAGGCGATTGGCCCAAGTCCTACGATGAGGTAATTCTGGTGGTCAACGAGAACCAAGAGCTAAGCGACCTTGTGCTTTGCGGCATCGGTCTGATCCCCACGGAAAAGCTCATCGGGGATCTGAATGCCATGAAGGACGGCAATAAGCTGGACTCCACGGTCTACTCCTGGTCCTACGACAAGGTTTGCGGCAAGGAATTCAAGATCTATCTGCCGACAGATCTGTACCGCAAGAACGAAAACGGAGGATATACGCTCCTTTCCGATGACGACGAGAGCATCAAGCTCCTTTATAACGGAAATACAGGAGTGAGCGTCACCATCAGCGGTATCGTCCGACTCAACGACGATGCCACGGGCGGAATGCTTACCGGTGCCATCGGCTACACCTCAGACCTGACCCAGTACCTTTTGGAGAAGACCGCGAAAAGCGACATCATTTCCGAGCAGGAAAAGAACCCCGACACCGACATCATCCTCGGCCTCCCCTTCAAGCCCGAGGATTACAAGGAGCCGAGCTCCGAGGAAAAGGCTGCGGCGATCCGCGAGCACCTGATGGGCATCAGCGCCGAGGAAAAGGCTGCGATCTACCTTACCCTCCTTGCCGAGCCTACTGACAGCGAGATCGAAGCACAGATGAAGATCTTCGAGGCGATGAGCCGCGAGGAGCTGGAGGAGCTGCTCTTAAAATCCTTGACGGCGCAAGCCAAAAAGGATCCCGACAACGCGGTCGATCCCTCTACCATGGCTGAGCTCATCAAGAGCGTCAGTGACGAAATGCTCCTTGAGGGCCTTCGGGACGGCGTGGCGGAAACCCTTCGTCAAAGAAAGCTGAGCCAGCTTTCCGCTCGCTACAGCACTCCCGTTCTCGCCGCTCTGTTTGACGCAAGACTCGGCTCAAAGCCCCTTTCGGATTTGGAAACAGGAATCAAGAGCGACGTTTATCTGGAAGCGTTCCTTACCGTTCCCGCAGAGCAGCTGGAGGCACAGATGGCTCCCTACACGCAAATGAGCCGCGATCAGCTGGAGGCCGTTCTGCTGGAGTCCATGGGTCAGAGCGGCGAGGAGGCAAAGGAAGCCATCAAGCTTGCGGATACCCCTTCCCTTTTGGCACAGCTCCAATCCGGAATGGAGGATGCCATGCGCAAGGCGATGGCCGCCGGTATGAAGGATTCGATGCCCCCTGAGGCCATAGCCGCAATGCTGGATGCCGCGCTCGGTGCTGAGAGTGAGAATCCTCTGCTCACCCCCTTCACCGTGATGGAGCTGAGCGAGCTTTACGAGGATTATATGCCCGCAACCTACTCCGACAGCTCCCTCAAGCAGAACCTGAAGACCCTCGGAAAGATCGTCAAGGAAAGCCCCAGCGCCATTCACATTTATACCGATACCTTTGAAAAGAAGGATCGGATCGCGGAGCTCATCGACGAATACAACAAAACTAAGTCTGAGGAGGACAAAATCGAATACACCGATCTTCTCGCCTTTATGATGTCGAGCCTTGCCACCATCATCAACGCGATCTCCTACGTTCTGGTAGCCTTTGTTTCCATTTCCCTTGTGGTTTCCTCCATTATGATCGGGATCATCACCTATATTTCCGTTCTGGAGAGAACCAAGGAAATCGGCATCCTCCGTGCGATCGGTGCCTCCAAAAAGGACATCTCCCGCGTGTTCAACGCAGAAAGCGTCATTCAGGGCTTTGCAGCCGGTGTGATTGGCATCGCCGTAACGCTGATTCTGATGATCCCCATCAACCTGATCATCCATCACCTCACCGGAATCAACAACCTCGGTGCCGTAATGCCCGTGGGAGGTTATCTTCTGATCGGAGTGAGCGTTTTGCTTTCCTTTATCGCCGGCCTTCTCCCCT
>JAFVYT010000146.1 GCA_017508505.1 Clostridia bacterium | reverse complement strand
CTTTTTGGTTACCCGAAGGCGTACAAAGGTACGTCGAGTGGCGAAGTTTGTTCGTAGCAAAAAATGCGTTTTTTTATTGTTTTTATCAAAAAAACGGGATTCTTCGGACGTTTTATTCCAAAGAATCCCTTTTGTTTTATACGAATAGGCGGTCTGCGCTTTTTTTACATCCCCTTTGCAAAATCTTACGCCTCGCTGATCTTACCGCTCTTAACAGCCTCGAAGTCCTCCTCGATCTCCTTGGAGGGAGCCTTGGTCAGAAGGGAGACCACCACGATAACGATGGAGGAAATGATGAAGGCAGGGAGCAGCTCGTAAATGGCAAAGACGCCGCCGAGCTTGCTGATAACAAGCTTCCAAACGAATACCATACCGCCGCCGGAGATCATACCGGCAATGGCGCCTGCACGGTTGGTGCGCTTCCAGAACAGGGAGAAGATCATAATGGGACCGAAGGTGGCACCGAAGCCTGCCCAAGCAAAGGAAACGATGGAGAAGATGACGCTGTTCTCATCCAGCGCAATGACAACACCCACGAGGGTCAGAACCAAAAGGGTCAGACGGGACATGGTCATCACCTGCTTGTCCGTTGCGTCCTTCTTGCAGACACCCTGGAAGATGTTCTTGGCGAAGGCAGAGGCAGCGATGAGAAGGTACGAGTCGGAGGAGGAAATGGTGGCGGCAAGGATGCCCGCCATCACAAAGCCCGCCAGAATGGGAGGCAGGTAGCTGGTGGAAAGGGTGATGAAGACGTTCTCTGCGGCGGAGGCGGTCAGGTGCTGAACGGGGAACAGGTGACGGCCGATGATACCGATGAACACCGCAACGGCAAGGGAGATGACAACCCAGATCATGGCAATGCGGCGGCTTCTCTTCAGCTCATCCTCCTTGCGGATGGCCATAAAGCGAAGGAGCACCTGAGGCATACCGAAGTAGCCGAGACCCCACGCCATTGCAGAAGCAACGGAAAGGATCGGGAAGGCTGCGGCGTCCCCGAAGAGGCCCTTGCCCCCCTCCACGAGCTGCACACCCGCAGCGTCCGTAGTGGGCTGAGCCTTGGCAAAGAATTCCAAAAAGCCGGGGATGTCACGGGCATTCTCCACCACGGCACCGAGGCCGCCTGCGTGGATGGTGCTGATGATAACGATCACGGTCAGAGCCGTGAGCATCACGATGGCCTGCATAAAGTCGGAGATGCTCTCCGCCAGAAAGCCGCCCAGAACGGTGTAAATCAAAACGAAAATGGCACCGAGGATCAGCATACTCTGATAGCTCATACCGAACAAGGTGGAGAAGAGCTTACCGCAGGTGACAAAGCAGCTGGAGGCGTACACGGTGAAGAACACCAAAATAAACGCCGCGGAAATGATCATAATAACCTTCTTCTTCTCACGGAAACGGTTGGAGAAGAATTCAGGCAGGGTGATGGCGTTGTTGGCTCTCACGCTGTAACGGCGCAGACGCTTGGAAACGATCAGCCAGTTGAAGTAGGTGCCCACCGCAAGGCCGATGGCCGTCCAGGCCGCGTCCGCAACGCCTCACCTATAGGCCAGACCGGGCAGACCCATCAAGAGCCAGCCGATCATATCCGAGGCCTCCGCACTCATTGCGGTGACCCAGGGGCCGAGGCTTCGGCCACCAAGGAAGTATTCCTCGGAATTCTTGTTGGCACGCTTGGCGTAGTACACGCCGATGAAGATCACCGCCGCCATATAAACGATCATGGAAGCGAGGATCTGCAGGGTATTGGGATTCATGGATATTACCTCCGATGCTTCACGTTTTTTTCCAAAAACAAGGAAAAAAACAAAAATAATGAAAGGATTATATCACAAAAAAATACAAAAATCAAGTTTTTCTTTTCCGAATTTTCCGAAATGCGAAAAATGCCCCCAAGGGGAAGACCATTCCCAAAAGAAGCGCCAGACGCATCGCAAGGGACTCCGTCCCGATCCCCAAAAGGGTCGCAAGGCTCTGCATCGGCTCCCAGAGCATCGCACCGTCGGTAATAAGGCCTACCAGCTGAGGCCCGACGGAGGCTCCCAGATCTCCCCCTGCCGCCATAGCGGCAAAGAGAAAGACCCCTCCCCTCGGAAAGAAGCCGGAAGCGAGAACCAGACTTCCCGGCCAAAGCAAGGCCGAGGCCAGACCCGTCAGAGCGCAGGCAAAAAGCCCGAGGATGGGAAAGGGCGTAAGGGATGCCACTCCATAGCAAAGGGCAGTTCCCGCAGCCCCGAGCGCCAGTACCGTCTCAAGCTCCCTTTTCCCTTCGGAATGGAGCGAGCGCCCGATGCCCATCATCAGAGCAAACAGCGCCACTCCGAATACGTCTCCCCAAATCTTGGGGATCCCGAGAGCGCTCTCCAGATATCCGGAGGCCCATTGGCTCATGGTACACTCGGCGGCACCGGACAAAAAGATGGCACACACAAGAAGCCGAAAGCTCCCGTTTTTCCAAAGGGGCTTCTCTTGCTTTTTCCTCTCGGGCGCATCCGACTCCGACGGAGGAAAGGAGGCCCCGCAAAACAAAAGCAGGTCCGCAAGCGGAACGGCAGAAAAGAGGAGGAGCAAAAGCTGCCACCGCTCCGCCCCGAAACGCTCCAGAAAAAGGGCGCTGAGGATCACCACGGGAATGGTCGCCCAGGCGTAAGCGGAGTGAAGAGAGGCCATTTGCTTTTCCGGATCCGGAGAGGGAATGGAGGCAATCACGGGGCTGATGAGCACCTCTCCGAGGCCTGCGGCGGCGGAAAAGATCACCGTTCCCAAAAGGAGTCCCGCAAAAACGAAGCCGGGAAAAAGCGTGGGCCAAAGGCCGTAGATCCCAAAGCCCAAGAGGCTGAGGACGGGCATCCCCTTAAGCAAAAGCGCGGGACGCATCGTACGGGGGAACAGCGTCAGAAAAAGATCCACCCCAAGCTGTGTCAGGTAATTGACCAGCACCAAAAGCCCCATTTCGGCAAAGGAAATGCCGTAAAGCTTCCGAAAGGTCAGAAACAAAACGGGGGGAAGATTGGCCGCCACGGCCATGGTCGCACTGCCGCCGTAGCAGGCAATCTTCAGACGAAGATACGCTTTTTTCATTTTGCGGGCTTTTGGTATTGCAGGCGGAAGAGACTCTCGGCCTCCCATACCTCATCCACTTCGGTGTGGTAGTTTCTGGCATAGCAGAAATAGAGCTTATTGTACTGAGAGGTATTCTGAATGGCAAAATCCTTGCCGTAGGAGGCCCGCACCGTTGCGGTGATGCCGCTTTGCTTGCCCGTGGTGGTGATTTCGTTGATGTCGAATTTGCATCCCGGGGAAAGGGGTGTTTTGTGTCCCTCGGCACTGATATCGTACTCCTTCCCCTCGTAAAGGGCGGTGTCGTTGATGAGGAAATCCCCTTCCCTTCTGCGAATGGGGAGCATCGTCAAAAAGGCACGGTTCACGTGGCAGGCCATTTCCCAGACGACTCTTTGCTTTAAAACAAGCTCGCCGTCGGAAAAAAGGTACTCCTTCCGATGGGTGGCCACTCTCGTGTCACGGGTGCCCTGCAGGTAGATCACGCTTTCCTGCACCGCTCCGAAGGAATCCTTCTCGGGAAAGATCTCGAAGGAGGTGGCGTGCTCGTAGCCGTGAAAGCCTCCGTGAAAGTCGGGGGTTCCCTCAATGCGGATGGCGCACTCCCACTCTCCGCCGTTGGTGATGGGGAACGGGTAGATGGGGGAAAAGCCGTCTCCCTCCCGATTCCAAAGGGTCACCTGATGCAATCTCCAAAGATCCTGATTCTGATGGGTGCCTCCGTCGGTATAGGGCTTTACGATGCGGCGGAGAGGATAACGGAACCATCCCTCTCCCCCGGGCAGATACACCCCGATGTCCTTTGCGGTGACCTCCCAAGCATATCCGTTTTGCTGCATAATCATAGAAAAATTTCTCCTGTTCCAATCTGTTTTTCACGGGAATTGTACCACAAATCGCCCCCGTATGCAAGAAAAAAAGACACCCCGGGGTGTCTTTTTACGGATAATCCTTTCCTCCGTTGGGGGGATGACAGCGAAGCAGACGGCGGATGCCCTTGAAAACACCGCGCACCACACCGTACTTTTCCACCGCAAGAATCATATATTCCGAGCAGCTCGGCTCGAACATACACTTCAGCCTTGTGCGATCCGAGGCCTTATTCTGATACAGATGCACCAGCCAAATGACGGCGCTCTTGGCAATCAGGGCAAGGTACAGCACCGTCCACAAAAGCAGCCCGAGGACAAGAAAGTCGGGAAAAAAGCGGGAAAGACCGAGCGCAAGGAAAAAGCAACCCAAAGCATAGAAAAAAAGGGCGAGAAGCGGCCTTTTATAGCGGATCTTCGGTCGGTTCAGGGGGTTGTGCGGTCGGGGCGGCTCGGTGGAAAAAACCACCTTTGCACCCTCCACGTGAATCTCGTATTCTTCCACGGTGGCTCCTTCGGGAAAACGGCAAAGCGGCAGGGCCGCTTTGCCGTTTCTTTTTTACTTGGAATACTTCTTCTCTCTGAGCATTGCCTTGGCGGCCTGAATGCTCTGCTCCACGGTGGGAGAATTGGTCAGGGAGACGGAATAGGAGGTGCCGGGTACAATGACCTCCAGCGTGTCTACCACGTAGTGGTTCTTGGAAACGTTTTCCTTATTGCCGAGGCATCCGCAGCCTGCGGAAACGCCGATCTTCTCCTTGATGGCGCGCTCGGTGGTAAAGCAGGTGATATCGCTGTAGAAGAAGTCCTTGGTGATCTCCCAGGTGTTGTCGCTGGTGGTATCGAAAATGTACTTGTAGGTGTACATCTGAGAGGCACTGAAGAAAATCCAGGTGATGCTGTACTGGCTGGAAACGGCGATGCCGTTGTCCACGCGGACGTAGCAGTCGTCATCGTATACGAAGGAGGAGAGCACAATGGGGGCAATCTCCTGAACCTGACTGGGATCCAAGCCGATCTTTTCCAGTGCACGGGCGCGCGTGTCAAACTCCTGACATTTGCGCTGCACGATGGCCATATACTCCTGATTGGAAATGGTAGTAAGCTTGGAGAGGCATCCGCCGGAGCTGTCCAGATCGGCAAACAGGTAGTCGATCGCCTTTTTTTGCTCGGGGTTCTTTCCTTTCTTCAGGTTGTTCTTGATCACAGAGATCTGTACCGCGTTGTTAAGCATTTGGTCAAGTGCCATGTGAAAACCTCCAATTGTTAAAAATTACCCCCGAAAAAGCGCGGGGACGCTTAGAGACAGGCGGGACGGGCGGTGCCGAGGAGCGCGAACAGCTCCCCGATCTGACCCTCGGTAACCCCGGCGGCCAGGGCCTTGGACAGGAGTGCGGTGTAGTCGGGAGAGGTAATGAGATATTTTCTCTTAAAGTAGTCGTACTTGATATAAGCAAGGAAATAGTAGTAGATCGGACGCGGCTCAATGGCAATGGCGGAATCCACGTAGGAAAGGATCTTATCGATGGTGGGACGCAAATGCAAAAAGGGCATTTTTCCCTCCAAAAGGCAAAGCGCCGCAAAGAAAAAGACCTCCGAGTTGTCAAAATTCATCGGCATCGCCTTTTCCAAGGCCGACAGCGCCTGATCGTACAGACGAAGCTTGAAAAAGCACATTCCCGCAGAGGTGTTCAATTCCTTATCCTCGGGAGCGTCTGCCAGCGCCTCGCGATAGGCATTGACGTGCTTGCCCACTTGGGGGACGGGCATCTCGGCCACGTCGCGGAAGGAGGAGATCATCACCGCGTTTCCGCAGTATTCGCACAGGCTTTCGCTCGTATTGACGCTTCCTCCGCAGGAGGGACACTTCAGTGCGATCACTTGAACTGCCATTCTCGTTCTCCCTCTCTTCTGTAAAAGATACCAAAATTATACTATCCGTCGAGAAAATTGTCAACAAAATTTGACAAAAAAAGCGCCGCTTGGCGGCGCTTTTTTTCTTGCTTACAGAATTCGCGTTTTACAGAAGATCGTCCAACAGCTCACGGATATAGTCCATAAACATTCCGTAGCCTTCAGGGTTCAGATGATTTCGGTCTGAGGCCCAGATATCCTCACGCACCTTGTCGTAGTCTCCCACGTCCTCGGGGTTCTCGAAATAAAACGGGGCCTTCTCCAGAGGAACGTAAATGCAGCCCTCGGTGTGGCGGCAGAAATCCTCCAGATAAAGATTGTACTCGTCGCGGATCCGAGTAGACACGTTCTTCTCCCCCTTATGCTTGAGGGAGGGGTCGAAGTTAAAGCAGTAAACGGGAATCCCCGGGAAGTCAGCCAAGGCCCATTGAATCAAGCGGGCCTCGACCTCCATAATGTCCTTGGCGTCATAGCCGAAGCCCACGTCGTTGCTTGCGGTGGCAAGAGCAAGGGCGCGGGGCTCGTAGGCACGCACCATACGGCCGTAGTAATACAAAAGGTCGTCGGCGCTGGAGGTGCCGAAGCCGTGATTCACGATGGCCTGAGAGCCGTCCTTCATACGGACGCACTCCTCCAGCTTCGGGTTTTTCACGGAGCCTGTAATGGCAGAGCAGCGGGTGAAAAGAGAATGACCGTAAAAGACGATCTTCCCCTTTTGCACGGGGAAGGATTCGTAGCGGGTAATGCGATCCTCAAAACGTCTGACCTTTAATTTACTCCCAAACATCCAAAAGCCCTCTTTCGTTTACAGAAGATCGTCCAGAAGATCGCGGACAAAGTCCATAAACAGGGTGTAGCCCTTGGGGTTGAAGTGACCCTGATCGGGAGCCCAGATGTCCTCACGCACCTTGTCGGGATCGCCTACGTCCTCGGGATTCTCATAATAGAAGGGAGCGTCTACCAGAGAAACGTAGTGACAATTCTCGTTGCGGCGGCAGAAATCCTCCAAGAACCCGTTATACTGCGCGCGGACGCGGGTGGAGATATTCTTCTCTCCCTTATTCTTCAGAGAGGGGCCTGCGGCAAAGCAGTAGATGGGAATTCCCGGGAAGTCGGCCTGAGCCCACTGGATCACGCGGGCCTCAACCTCCATAATGTCCTTGGCGCTATAGCCGAAGCCGATGTCGTTGCCACCGGTGGCAAGAGCAAGGGCGCGGGGCTCGTAGGGGCGAACCAGACGGTCGTAGTAATACAAAAGATCGTCGGCGCTGGAGGTGCCGAAGCCGTGGTTCAGAATGGCCTGAGAACCGTCCTTCATACGGACGCACTCCTCCAGCTTCGGATTCTCCACGGACTTTGTAATGGCAGAGCAGCGGGTAAAGAGGGAGTGCCCGTAAAACAGAATCATTCCCTTTTGAACGGGACGCGCCTCGTAGCGCTCAATGCGATCCTCGAAGCGTCTGACCTTAAGCTTAGATCCAAACATAAATAAGCCTCCTTATTTTACATTTTACAGAAGATCGTCCAAAAGCTCGCGGACATAGTCCATAAACATCGCGTAGCCCTTTGGATTCAAATGAGTGTTGTCCTTGGCAAAGAGATCCTCGCGAATCTTATCGTAATCTCCGATGTCCTCCGGATTCTCATAGAAGAAGGCGGCCTTCTCAACGGGAACGTAAATGCAGCCCTCGGTGTGGCGGCAAAAGTCCTCCAAATACTGATTGTACTCATCACGAATACGGGTAAACGCGTTCTTCTCCCCCTTATGCTTTAAGATGGGCGGGAAGGTAAAGCAATAGATCGGGATTCCGGGGAAGTCGGCACGGGCCCACTGGATCACACGGGCCTCGACCTCCATAATGTCCTTGGCATCGTAGCCGAAGCCGATGTCGTTGGCACCGGTGGCAAGAGCCAGCGCACGGGGCTCGTAGGGGCGAACCAGACGGCTGTAGTAATAAAGCAGATCGTCGGCGCTGGAGGTGCCGAAGCCGTGATTGAGAATGGCCTGAGAGCCGTCCTTCATGCGGACGCACTCCTCCAGCTTCGGATTCTCCACGGACTTTGTAATGGCGGAGCAACGGGTGAAGAGAGAGTGTCCGTAAAACAGAATCTTTCCCTTCTGCATGGGGCGTGCCTCGTAGCGCTCGATGCGATCCTCGAAGCGTCTGACCTTGAGCTTGGTTCCAAACATAGACTTTCTCCTTTTCTTCAAAACCTTTTTTTCCATTATAGCCCCTCGGGTTTTTCATTGTCAAGAAAAACGAAGAAAAATAGGGGCCTTATAAAAGAGCGGGGATCTCGGAGAGGGAGTGAACCGCAAGATCCACCGGAGCCTCCCGCGGAATCGGGCGGCGGGTGGGATTGTAAAGGAGCGTTTTCATCCCCGCTCCCCTCCCCCCTGCCATATCCGAGGATAGGGAATCCCCGACCATCAGCATCTGATCCGGCAGGATCTCCTCTCCCGCCTTCTCTCGGATACGCTCGATGCAAAGGTCGAAAAATTCCCGAGAGGGCTTGGAGGCGCCCATCTGCTCGGAGATGAAAAGGAGATCAAAAAACGGCAGCATCCCTGCCACCCGCAATCGGTTCACCTGCTGGTGATAGGGGCCGTTGCTGGCAACGCAAAGGAGGTATTTTTCCCGCAGCTCCTCCAAAAGCGCAAGGGCTCCCTTTTCGGGCAAAGCGTGGGAGAAAAGCTTTTTCCGAAAATAAGTCTCGAAGGCGGGTCCGTCCCCCTCGATGCCGAGGGCATCAAAGACCCGATTCCATCGGATCTCCTGCAGTCCTTCAAAACTCAGCGTCCCCTTTTCGATCTCCCGCCACAGAGCGCCGTTCACCTCACAAAAGACTCCGAACATCTCCTCCCGATAAGGGCCGAGCCCGAAGAGCCGAAAGCCCTCCTCCATTGCCTCCCGCACGTATCCGTCAAAGCTCAAAAGCGTGTTGTCTACGTCCAAAAGAATCACCTTGATCATTTTCCGTACCGCCTTTTTTTGATCTGTTGGATCATTTTACCACATTGGAGAAGATTTTGCCACAAAAAGAAAAAAAACGGCACCCATAGGTGCCGTTCAGCTCTTCTTTTTCCCCGAGAGGACGGAGTCGATCCGAATGGCTCCCTCGGGACAAGCCATCCGACATTCCCCACAGCGAATGCAGTCTGCGCTGTTGGGCTTTTTCCAAACGGGAATGTCCAGCTTGCAGGCTCTTAGCCAAGCCCCTTTCTTCCAAAGCCGTATTCAGTATACCGCCCTGACCTCACTTGAACCTCAATTTTTGAAAAAACAGAGACAGAAAGGTTCACATTTCCCGTCGGGCGGAGCAGTTTTTTGTTGCAATCCGTCAAATTTTAGGATAGAATAAAAGCAGAAACTGCGAAAAAAGGAGGCAAGGCCAATGAAACAAAAACAAAAGCACCCCCCTTTCGCGGCGTGCTGGGCATTCTTTTGATCCTGACCCTCTCCCTTTCCATGGGCTCCTGCCGTGAGGCACAAAAAGAAGGAAGCACCCAAAACACCTCCCCTGCGCCCTTGACCCTGAGTACGACCACGGTCGAGGAGGTAAGCACCGAGCCCGCCCCCGTGCGGCAAACGGGCTATCTTGCCTCTCTTCGGGCTACGGTGGAGTATCGGGACGAGGCAGGCTCCGTCCTCGGCACGCTGGTGCGGGGGAAAAGCCTGGAGTATGAGATCGACCCCGACGGGAGCATCCGCGTTTTGATCGACGGTGTGGCGGTAACCCTCTCCGAGGAGGGGAGCATCGTTTCCGACCCGAGCCTTGCCGTCCCCGAGCACGAGCTGTTCGTCCGAAGCGCCGTAGACCTGCGGGATGAAAGCGGCAGACTTTTGGACACCTTCGCCCCCAAGGGCACACCCCTCACGGTGACGGGCTTTGACCGTCTGGAGGAGAGCGGCGAGGTGCATATGTACCGCGTCAGCCTCGACGGCAAGGAGGGTTACGTGATGCCCTGGTACCTGACCGAGACCAAGGAGGCCGCCGAGGCCAATTACGACAACGGATCCCTTGCCACCCACGTGGCACGCAAAAACCTTTACGGCGGCGGCGACGCGGCGGGGCTTGACTACTATCCCCGCGTGAAGGGAGCCATCCCCGGAAACGAGATGCCCGCCGAGTGCCGCGCTCTTTACGTGGGTGCACGGCGCATCTCGGAGATCGACGCTTATCTGAGGATCGCCGAGGAAAGCGGCATCAACGCCTTTGTGGTGGACGTGGCCGACGGCGGTGCCGTGGGGTACGCGGGCGAGGTGATGAAGCGGGATTGTCCCTCCGGGGCCAAGGCCGCCGCAAACACCGTAGAGGCCTATCGGGACGCCATCCAAAAGCTGAAAAGCAAGGGCTACTACGTCATCGGCCGCATCGTCACCTTCAACGACTCCTATTACGTGAAGGATCATCCGGAATACGCCATCGCCGGCACAAGCGGTACGCCCCTTCGCCTCTCCGGCGAGCTTTGGCCCACGGCCTTTTGCCGTGCCGCCTGGCAGTACAAGGTGGATCTTGCGGTGGAGGCGGTGGAATGGATGGGCTTCCACGAGATCCAGTTTGACTACGTCCGCTTCCCTGACAGCACGGCCCGCTACGAGAAAGCCGGCACCATCGACTTTCGCAACACCTACGGAGAAACCAAGGCGCAGGCCATCCAGCGCTTTTTGATGTACGCCACCGACATCCTCCACGAAAAGGGCGTCTACGTCAGCGCAGACGTCTACGGGGAGAGCGCCTACACTTACGTAACGGCCTACGGGCAGTATTGGGCCGCCATCAGCGGCGTGGTGGACGTGATCAGCGGTATGCCCTACCCCGACCACTTTGCCGCCTCCGGCTCCTGGCTGCCTTGGGAGCACCCTTACGATACCCTCCTGAATTGGGGCAAGAGCGTGATGCAGCGTCAGGGCGAAACCGCAACCCCCGCCGTAGTGCGCACGTGGATCCAGGCCTATAACGCCATCCGTCCCCCCTACAACGCCTACGGCCCCACGGAGGTCTTTGCCCAGATCCGCGCCCTGCGGGACAGCGGCTGCACCGGCGGCTATATGACCTGGAACGCCGCCTGCTCTCTGGAAAAGTACGCCTACCTCAAGCCCGCCTTCACACCCCCTCCCGAGGAAGCCTGACCCCCTCCCGAGGAAGCCTGACCCCCTCCCGAGGAATCCCGTCCGCAGCACCCTCTCCCCTCTCGTATTATCCCACAGAAGCCCCCCTCCGGCGGCAATATCCAAACAAAACCAAAAAAACCATCCGATCGGATGGTTTTTTTGTTTTGGGGAAGATGCGCTTCCCTGCGGCGAGAGCGCCGCCCGGCGGGACGCGGTGGCCGTCACCGTATCACGCCCTCTTGCTTTTGTCTAATCCTATCAAGATTGATACAAGAAAGACTTTAACCTAAAAATGGGGTGTAAAGTCTTGCACGGGTATCTTGCGGGTTTCAAATTTAAGAAAATTTGCCGATGTGGGGTTCAAAATATTCTAAAAACATATTGCTATTCTTCTAAAAAGGCTATATAATAAGTATGCCAAACAAATTACATATTGGGTAGGAGGATTTTTTATTTCATAGGGTGTATTATACCCTTTTTGTGAACACAATAGTTTTATGAATTTGGTAAAAACGCAAATTCCAACAAGCTATTGTGTATTGGAGAAATCCTCACTACTTGTAATTTGTTTGGCGACAATCGGAGTTTGCGCTTTTCGGTGCGGTAACTTCGGTTGCCGCACTTTTTTATTTTATATGTTTTTAGGAGGAAAAGAAATGAAAAAAAATTTGTTACTAGCACTTATTTTGATTATGGTACTTTCCTTAATTGCATGCAGAGGGAAAGACGGCAACGGAACGAAAGCGGAACAATTTGAATGGACTGATATTGAAATGCACGAAGTTCTCCCCCAACCGGAAAATACATATGGCGAGATCAGTCATAATTCTAAGACTGCTTTGATTCTTACCCTTTGTGGCATTGATGAGAAAGCATTTAAAAATTACAGAGACGAGTGTATCAGCAAGGGATATACTATTGATGCAGAAGAATCCTATATGTCGTATTCTGCTTATAACGAAGAGGGCTATTCTGTACGTCTTGTTTTTTCTGACAGCAATCAGGAACTGAATGTATACCTGGATGCACCTGAGGAAATGGATGAGTTTGAATGGCCTACTAATGGTTTAGGTGCGATGTTACCTGCAACAAAATCTACTTTAGGAGATATTTCTTGGGATAATAGCGAAACATTCATTGTTCACGTTGGTAATACGACTATTGATGATTATAAGAACTATGTAAAGGCCTGTGAGGATAAAGGGTTTACAGTTGACCATAGCAAGGACGATGAGTATTTTTCCGCTAAAGATGCAAACGGTTATAAATTGACCTTGAGATATCTTGGTTTTAATAAAATTGAGATTTCGTTAAAAGCTCCTGAGGGCGGCACAACTACTCCTTCCACTGAACCTTCTAAGCCTGACACAACTGAAAAAGAACCCGAAAAGGATAATACCGATAACGGTGGGTTAGATCCCGATTTCAAAGCGGCAATGGATAGCTACGAGAAGTTTATGGATGAGTATGTTGCATTTATGAAGAAATATAGCGCCAACCCGACTGATATGAGTCTGCTTGCAGATTATGCTGATTATATGAGCAAATACGCAGATTTCGTAGAAGATTTCGAAAAGTGGGAAGATGAAGAAATGAACGCCGCTGAAACCGCATATTATATTGAAGTTCAATCAAGAGTAAGTAAAAAATTGCTTGAAGTTGCAAAATGATTTATAATCGCGCAAAATATCTTGCACCGGTGCAAGCCATTAACCAAAAAAATGAAACCCTCAAGCAGAGGGTTTCATTTTTTATGGGCTGTTTCTAAGTCGGAATATTAGTTTTCTCGCAAAAAAAGAAAAGCCCCTGTTTACAAGGACTTTTCTTTGTATCAACAAATGTTGACTTTTTTGCCTAATCCCATCAAGATTGATACAAGAAAGACTTTACCCTAAAAATAGGGTGTAAAGTCTTGCACGGGTATTCTGCGGGTTTCAAATTACAGAAAATTAACCGCTGTGGGTTTCAAATTCAAATGCCGTAGATTTTTTCACATTTTTGTGTTATAATCAGTTCGATAAATAAGAATTTGTCTAACAGTTACACACCGCACCAAAGCCTCCCTTGTGTAAGAGGTGCTTTATGAAT
>JAFVYT010000145.1 GCA_017508505.1 Clostridia bacterium | reverse complement strand
TGGTGGAAAGCCGCAGAGGCGGCGGTGGCTACGTGCGCATCCGCAAGGTGCTGATGCACCGCAACGAATTTCTGATGCACTTTTACCAGTCCATCGGGGATCAGGTCAATTTGGAGACTGCCGCATTTTACCTTTCCGCCTTGCAGGAAAAAGAGCTTCTCACCCCTCACGAGGCAAGGCTGATTTCCGCCACCCTTTCCGATACCGCCCTGGGAAAGGTTCCCAGAGAACAGCGCGGTCTTCTGCGCGCCGACGTTTTAAAAAGTGCCATTTTACAAATTTTAACCGATCTGGAGAGATAAAACGATGAAACAATTATGTCAACACTGTGGCAAAAACCCAGCCACCGTCAATTACCGCGAAACCAAAAACGGCAAAAGCCGTGAATTTCACCTCTGCACCGACTGCGCCGCAAAGCTTGGGCTCATAGACCTTCAGGACAATCTGTTTTCCCTGTCCTCCTTCCCGCTTTTTTCCCCATCAACCCTGCACACCCGACCTAAAAAGGAAGAGGCTTGTCCCCTTTGCGGCACCACCCTTTCCCAAATTCAAAAGAAGGGCAAATTCGGCTGCAGCACCTGCTACGATACCTTCCGCGAAAAGCTGGATCTGACTCCCTACGTGGGCAAGGGCTACGGTGAGGCCCAAGCACCCGACGTGCAGAAAAAGAAAGAAGAAGCCGACCCCGTCGCCGCCTTGAAGGCAGAGCTGAAAAAAGCCATTGCCGCAGAGGATTACGAGCGCGCCGCAACCCTGCGGGATGAAATCCGCGCAAAGGAGGGAAAATAATGTACTGGTATGAAAAAGAAGGTCAAATTTTTTCTCCCGTGATCTCCACCCGCGTGCGCTTTGCCCGCAATCTGAACGAAACGCCCTTTCCCCACGTCCTTTCCAATGAAAAGCGGGAAGAAATTTGGAGCAAGGTCTGCGACGCCTTTGCCCCCCACGGCGGAAAGCCCGTATCCTTCGATAAATTGGGGAGTCTGGAAAAAACCGCCTACGTGGAGACCCGTCTGGCAAGTCCCGCATTGATGAAAGCCGCCCGAGGCGCAGGACTGATCCTTTCTCCCGAGGGAGACGTTTCCGTTATGGTAAACGAGGAAGACCACCTGCGCATTCAGGCGATCTACCCGGGCAAGGCCATTGAGGAAGCCTTCACCGCTGCAAAAACATGGTGTGAATACGGCAAAGCACTTGGCTACGCCTACCGCGATGGGCTGGGGTACCTTACCTCTTGCCCCACAAATCTGGGGGCAGGATGCCGCATTTCCGCGATGATCCACCTTCCCGCCCTGCACAGCGCAGGAGCTATGAACCGCCTGACCGAGCATCTGAACAACGCAGGCTTTACCGTGCGCGGTATATTCGGGGAAGGCAGTCGCGAAGCAGGGGGGATCTATCAGATCTCCAATCAGCTCAGCCGCGAAAACACGGCGGAGGAGATCTGCGAGTCCTTCCGTCAAATGCTTTCGGACCTGGAGGAGCGGGAAAGAAATGCCGCTTCTATGATCTACACAAAAAGCAAGGATGAGCTGGAGGACAAGATCTGCCGCGCCATCGGCACGGTAAAATTTGCCCGAAAAATGTGCTACGATGAATTCGTATCCCTCTACGCCAGCATCCGCTTCGGCAAGGCTCTGGGGCTGGAGGAAGCGCGGAATCTCCCCTTGGCAGATCGGCTGCTGGTGGAGCTGATGCCTGCCCCCATGATCCTTTTAAATGCCGAAAACCGCGATGAAAATACCCGAGATCTTGCTCGCGCAAAAACCCTGCGGAGCCTGACCCAATGATCCGAAAGGAGGATCCCAAATGAAACAGAACTTTTCCGAAAATGCTCAGCGCGCCCTGCAAAATGCAAGCGAAGCCGCAGGCGGGCTGGGACAAGACTATATCGGCAGCGAGCACCTTTTGATGGGGCTCCTGCTTACCGAGGATTCCACCGCCCAG
>JAFVYT010000144.1 GCA_017508505.1 Clostridia bacterium | reverse complement strand
GGCTTCTCTTCGATGGAGGAGGCCAACGCTCTTTCTCTCGTTTCCGAGGTCGCTCTCGGCTTCATCGCCTTTTCCATCGGCAATGAGTTTCGCCTGGATGAATTGAAGAAGACCGGTAAGCAGGCTCTTGTGATCGGAGTGCTGCAGGCTTTGGCGGCGATGCTTCTGGTGGATCTGGCCTTGGTCGGGATCCATCTCTTGATGCCTGAGAAATTTACCCTTGCCCAGGCCTTGACCCTGGGTGTGATTGCCACGGCGACGGCTCCTGCCGCCACTCTGATGGTCGTGCGTCAGTACAAGGCGGACGGCCCGCTGACCCGTCTTTTGCTTCCCATCGTGGCTTTGGACGACGCGGTGGGGCTGGTTGCCTTTGCCGTTTCCTTCGGCATTGCCAAGACGCTGGTGGCGGGAACCCTCGACCCCGTTTCCATTCTGGTCAATCCCTTGGTTGAGATCTTTGCCTCCCTTTTGCTCGGCGCGGTGATGGGAGTGGTTCTGACGTGGCTGGAGCGCTTCTTCAATTCCAATACCAACCGTCTGAATCTGACCATCGGCGTGGTGCTCCTTGCCGCGTCCCTTTCGATGCTGGAGTTTCACGTCGGGCCGATCCACGTGCAGTTCTCTGCCCTTCTTGTGTGTATGATGCTGGGAACCGTGTTCTGCAATACCTGCCCCCTCTCTCACGACCTGATGGGAGCGGCGGACAAGTGGACCTCTCCGATTTTCGCTCTCTTTTTCGTCATCAGCGGAGCGGAGCTGGAGCTGGGGGTCTTCGGGGATCTTGCCATTGTGTGCATCGGTGCGGTCTACATCCTCTTCCGCTCCTTGGGTAAGTACTTCGGTGCCGCACTCAGCGCAAGGCTCACGGGCTGCTCCGCGCCCATTCAAAAGTATCTCGGGATCACCCTTCTGCCTCAGGCGGGGGTGGCTCTGGGAATGTGCGCCACCGCGATGCAATTGGGCAACGAGGGAGCGCTCATCCGCAATATCACGCTGTTTGCAGTGCTCATCTACGAGGTCTTCGGCCCCGTTTTGACGCGTATGGCACTCACTGCCGCAGGGGAGATCCGTCCGATGTCGGATGAGGTGCGCCAGCGTCGCTCGAAAAAGCTGGAGGAAGCCCAAAAAGGCACAAAGTGAAAAAAAGAAAAGCACGGCATCGCCGTGTTTTTCCGTTTTGTGCAGTTTTTTACATCAGGGGGAAAGAATGAAGCCGTTTTATTTAAAGCCGATGCTTTTTGATACGCTCAAGGGCTACACCAAGAATCAATTTCTTCGGGATCTGACCGCAGGCATTATCGTTGCCATCATCGCCCTGCCCTTATCCATTGCCCTTGCCCTTGCCAGTGGCGTGGAGCCTGCCGCGGGTATCTACACCGCCATCGCCGCAGGCTTTGTGGTTTCTCTTTTGGGCGGCAGCGCCGTGCAGATCGCAGGACCCACCGCCGCCTTTGCCACCATCGTGGCGGGAATCGTGGCGGCAAAGGGCACCGAGGGGCTGATCATTGCCACCCTCATCGCAGGTCTCGTTCTGATCCTGATGGGTATTTGCAAATTGGGCGGGCTGGTGTGCTTCATCCCGAAGTCCGTGACCGTGGGCTTTACCTCGGGCATTGCCGTGACGATTCTCCTCGGTCAGATCAAGGACTTTCTCGGACTTGTGTACGCCGAGGGGCTCAAGCCTGTGGAAACGGTGGAAAAGCTTGAGGCAAACTTTGCCTCTCTGTCCACCCTTTCGCTTCCCGCTCTGCTCGTGGGGGCGGTCTCTCTTGCCATTCTCATTCTGTATCCGAGGATCGAGAAGCGAGTTCCGCCGTCTCTTGTGGCGGTTCTGGTCGGCGCGCTCCTGGTGCTTTTTGTCCCGGGTTTCGGGGACGTTGCCACCATCGGTAAGCTCTACACCGTCAAGGCCGGCCTTCCGCCCTTTACCCTCGGCGGCATCGACTGGAGCCTTGAAAAGGTGCTTTCCCTCGTGCCTGACGCCATGACCATCGCGATTCTGGCGGCCATCGAGTCCTTGCTTTCCTGCGTGGTGGCCGATACCATGGTCAATTCCAAGCACAATTCCAACGCAGAGCTGGTCGCGCAAGGGGCAGGCAATATCCTCTCTGTGATGTTCGGGGGAATCCCCGCAACCGGTGCCATCGCACGCACCGCCGCCAACGCCAAAAACGGCGGCCGCACTCCCGTGGCGGGAATGGTTCACGCCTTGGTGCTCTTTTTGGTACTGCTGGTTCTGATGCCCCTTGCCTCCCTCATTCCGATGCCCACCATCGCCGCCGTCCTTTTTATGGTGGCATATAATATGAGCGAGTGGAGAAGCTTTCTAAAGCTGGTGAAGACCTCTCCCGTAACGGATATCCTCGTTCTGATCCTGACCTTCCTCTTTACGGTGATCTTCGACCTTGTGGTGGCCATTGCCGTGGGAATGTCGCTCCACCTGATCTTCCTTCTCGTTCTTCGCCTGAAAAAGAAGAAAAACGCTTAAAATGGTAAAAAAAGAAGATCCGATCATCATCGGATCTTCTTTTTTTGTTATGCTTCGTCAGGACTCGGTGCCTGCCTGAAGCACGATCTTCTTAGGCTTGTTGACGGCGATCAGGAGAGACTTGCCTGCATTTGCCTGATCGTAATAGCGCTCAATGGCGATTTCGTTTTTACCGAATTCCACCAAAAAGTCCTTTGCCATCTTCACAGGCAGATCCTGGAAGCCCTTGCATCTTTCCTTCATGAAGCCTGCGATTCCTTCAAAGAAGTCAGCCGCATAGGCGAGCAGTCTCCAGGAAACCGTCTGAGGACGGGTGGGCATTGCCATATGCTTTTCCACCAGGGTTCGGATCTCGCTGGCCAGGTCACGGACGCGGTCGAAGTCGGCCTCCTTTGCAGGATCAAAGTACTTCGAGACGCGCTCGTCCTTGGTCGCCTCGCCGGACATAAAGGCAAAGTCAAAGGCGGCGCTGACTCTCTCGAGTACGCTATAGGCCTGCTTCCAATCCTTGCCGTAAATGTGGGAGAAGTAATCCTCAACCAGCTCCTGGAAGGTGACGGAAGTGTTAATTAGGGTCTCGGCATAAACGTAAATGGCAAAGCCGGTGGGGAAGAAGCTTCTCTGGGAGCCGTCCTCCACAAAGCCGTCCAGACCCATATACTTCAGCCCCTGAATGTCCTCGTAAATGCGCTTTGCGATGTAGAGGCCGGTGGGATCCTTGTACTGATGTCTCCAGAAGTGATACTCGTAGGAGAAGCAGGGGCCGTTCCAATCCTTTTGCCAAGCCTTCAGGAAGGCCAGGTTCTCCTCGGAGCTCTTGGGAGATTCCCAGTCGTTGCGCTTGTAAGCGGGGATCTCGGGCACCACGGAGTCCGCGGTGATGCTGGAGCAGTAGGAGCGGGTGATGGGGGCGTACAGCAGAGAAAATCTGCGGGGGTTGTTGATCTTGACCTGTTCCGGGGGGAAGAGGGTGTCGTAGTAGGCGATGAAGACGATGCGGGTCTTAAGCCCCTTTGCAGTGAGCTTTTCGTCCAACTCATTCATGATCATCAGGTAGTAGTCGCTGGGACGGGCCTTGACGCACTCGGCGCATTCGCAGTGGTTGCGGCTGCCGTCGGCCAGCCACACGTGCAGATAGGTTACGTTGGCGTGCTTCTCGGCGTAATCGACGATGCTGTCCGCCATAATGGAGCGCACCTCTGGGTTGGACATACAAAGGTTGGTGTTCAGGGCAACGCCGCGGTACAGACCTCTGACCCCGTCAAGCTCTGCAAGATAGCTCTTCTGCTTCTCGGTCAGAGCCACGTCGGCGGCCTTCCAGCCCTCGGTGGAGTCCAGACCGTAGGGCTCGGCGGTCCAGCCGTGACCCATATCGTGGAACTGAAGACCGCGCTTTGCGATCTCCACCTCACACTGACGCTTCCACTGCTTGACCTGATCGTAGGTCACGGGCTCGGGGGGACGGTTCTTGTCGTTGTGGCGGTGGGTGTAGTAGGCGTTGTAGTAGGTGAAGGGATTGTCAAACTCGATCATATAGACGTTGATTTCCTGCTTGGCGTAGAAATCAATGGTCTCCAGCATACAGGTCTGGCTCTCCGCACCCTCGTTGCAGTGTCCGCGGAAGCGGTTGTCCGCCTTCTTGTGATACGTTACGGGAACGATGTCCTTCATGGGGACGTGCTCACCGTCTACGCCGGGGTAGAGCCAGCGGCATCCGTTCAGACGAAGGAAGCGGTATACGGCAAAGAGAATGCTTCTGGTGTTGGAGCCGGCAAGGATACCGCCCTCTTCGGTGGTGTCGATGTGAACCACGTCGTCCAGAACCGCATCCTCCACCTCATCGGTGGAAAGGCCGAAGTCCTCCAAAAGACCCAAGCGGAATCCGTCCTCGGCCGCAGGATCGAACAGAATTTCGATTTCGGGTGTGGCGGGCATCATCATTCTCAGATACTTTTTCAGTTCTTCTGCCGCAAAGACCACAACATGGTCGAAGCGCTTCATTTTGATTTTAAGCATGTCAGCCTCCAAATCCATAATTTGATGGAAATATCTTACCACGAGAAAAAGAAAGCAGTCAAGGCCTTTTTTCCCACAAAGACTCTTTTTCTTCACAAATTAACGATAAAAGTTTCCTTTTTATCTGTATTTTTTCGATTCTTTGTGATAGGATGGTGGAGACAAAGAAAGGAGCGCTTTATGAAGATTACGGTCTTGTCGGAAAATACCTCGAGCCGCGACTGCATCGCCGCGGAGCACGGCCTATCCCTTTTGGTGGAAACGGGAAAGCTGCACATTCTCTTTGATATGGGTCAGGGGGATCTTTTTTGGGAAAATGCCAAGGCCCTCGGAATGGATCTTGCCACGGTGGACCTTGCGGTACTGTCTCACGGCCACTACGACCACGGGGGAGGTCTGGAGCGCTTTTTGCGCGAGAATACCACGGCTCCCGTCTACGTCCATCCCTTGGCCTTCCGCCCTTATTATCACGGCGCGGAGCGGTACATCGGACTTTCCGACGCGCTTTC
>JAFVYT010000143.1 GCA_017508505.1 Clostridia bacterium | reverse complement strand
GACCCTTGCCGAGGAAATGAAAACCACCGAGGAAATTGTAATTGACCAGCGCGATCCTACCTCCGACGGTGTTTTAAACATCCTCATCATCGGAAACAGCGCCTCCACGGGATGGCCCGACGAATTGAACGGGCTTCTCAAGGAAGCGGGCATCAAAGCCCAGATCTACACCGTATACTATTCCGGTTGCCCCTTGAGCAACCACTGGACCTGGCTCAAAAACGGGAAAAAGAACTACCGCCTGCGCCATCATAAGCAGAGCGGCGGCATCGAGGACGACACGGAGGTCGGACTCGACTTTTGCCTGAAGAAGAGAAATTGGGACATTATTTCCCTCCAGCAGTCCTATCACTCCACCATCGTCGATGACTTCGATTATGATACCTTTCATAAGAGAACGAACGAATACGCCAAAAACCTTTACGATTACATCCGCGAGAGGCACCCAAAAAGCCGCCTTGTTTGGTTCCAAACCTGGAGCTACAACGTCGGCTTTAACAGAGAAGGTCACGCCATTAAAACCCAAGCAGATCAGGATCGGATGCACGAGAACATCGTGCTCAGCTCCACGCAGATCGCCACGGCCAACAACGTACCCGTCATCCCCTGCAGCGTCGCTTGGCAGATCGCAAGGGCCAATCCCATTACGGGGGATATGACCCGTGACCAATACCACGACGGCGACGTCTTGGGAGGTCAGTACCTGAACGCCTGCGTTTGGTTTGAATTCTTAACGGGGCAAAGCTGTGTGGGCAGCCCCTGGCGTCCGCCCAAGATGCAGATCAGCGAGGAGAAGGTCGCCGTCATTCAAAATGCGGCACATCAGGCAGTCACCGAAAACGCGTTCAAATGAAAGGTAATACCATGAAAAAGCTTTTGTTATCCGCCCTTGTCATGCTGCTTCTTCTGACCCAGCTTCTCGTCTCCTGCGCTCCTGCCATCAGCATTCCTCCCGCAGATGAGGAGGCCAACACCTTGGAGACAAAGACCCTTATCGAGGAGGCAAAGACCCTTATCGAGGAGAAAAAGACCCTTGTCGAGGAGGAGAAGACCACCAAGGAAAGCATCATGGAACAGCGCGATCCTGCCGCCGATAACATTTTAAACATTCTCATCATCGGAAACAGTGCCTCCACGGGATGGCCCGACGAATTGAACGGGCTACTCAAGGAAGCGGGCATCAAGGCAAAGATCTACTCCGTTTACTATTCCGGTTGCCCCCTGAGCAACCACTGGAATTGGCTGCAAACCGGGAAAAAGAACTACCGCCTGCGCCATCATAAGCAGAGCGGCGGCACCAGCGACGACAAGGAGGTCGGGCTCAACTTTTGTCTGAGGAAGCAGAATTGGGACATTATTTCCCTTCAGCAGTCCTATCACTCCACCATCGTCGATAACTTTGACTACGATACCTTTCATAAGAGAACGAACGAATACGCCAAAAACCTTTACGATTACATCCGCGAGAGATACCCAAAGAGCCGTCTCGTCTGGTTCCAGACATGGAGCTACAACGTCGGCTTTGACAGAGACGGCCACGCCGTCAAGACCCAAGCAGATCAGGATCGGATGCACGAGAACATCGTACTCAGCTCCACGCAGATCGCCACGGCCAACAACGTACCCGTGATTCCCTGCAGCGTCGCTTGGCAGATCGCAAGGGCCAATCCCATTACGGGGGATCTGACCCGTGACCAATACCACGACGGCGACGTCTTGGGAGGTCAGTACCTGAACGCCTGCGTTTGGTTTGAAGCCATCACGGG
>JAFVYT010000142.1 GCA_017508505.1 Clostridia bacterium | reverse complement strand
CAGTCTCCCCGGGGGAAAGCAGCATGGAGCCGTCCTGCCTGAGCCCCAAAAACCGCTCCAGATTCCACTCAAAAGCCTTTGCCATTGCCCTTCCCCCTTCCGATCTTATGTCGCCGTCCCCGACGGAGGAGCATACGGATCCTCTCCTTCTCCTCCCGATACAGCCCGCGGAAAAACGCGCCTCTTGCGGCGTCCTCCTGCTCGATCAGGTAGGCGGCAAGCCCCAGGGGAAAAAGGGAGAGCACCACCGCATCCTCCCCCGGCACCTCATCCTCCGTCGAGGTGATCTGCGGTACCGTCCCGGACGGCGGAGTCTCGGAACGCAAATCCGAGTTCTCCGACAGGAGAACGTTCACAAGCTCCACCGTCCGCTCTCGGAAGGGAGCGCCGTCCTCCTCAGGCTCCGTTCCCTCTCCCAAAAGAGTCAACGCACGGTTCAAAATCTCTCTTGCTGTTTTCATTCCTATCTCCTTTCCGTCCTCTCAGGCATCCGTCAGATCTCGGTCTCTTCTCCGGGCGTCAGCTTAAAAAAGACCATTTCCTTGGGGTAAACGATCTTGGCACCGTAAAGGTGCAGTCCCTTTACCGCATCCCCGTGGCGAAGCTCGGGCTCGTAAGCCTTCACCGCAGAGACCTGCTCCGCAAAGGCGATGGCACGGCCGGTTCTCGCCATACAGCGATACGCCCCGCTCGCATCCTTCTGAATGTTGTTGGTCACGTAAATGTCGAAGCCCATGAAGGAGCCGATGTAGCCACGGCCGAGGGCCTCTGTGTTGTCCGTAGAGCGAAGCACCTTTGCCAAAACCAGCTTCTGCTCGATGGCAGGGGGCACCTCCAAGGAAATGGACGCGGAATTGGGAACGTTATGCTCCATCAGGATTCTTCTGGCATCCGCGATGGTGCTGATGATTGACCCGGAGGTCACAGCGGCATTGGTCAGGGTTGCAACGCTCTCATCCTCCAGATTGTAAACGAAGCGATCCGCCACGTCCGCCAGCGCACCGCTGGCCTCCTTCATCGCCGCCTGCATCAAGCCCTTCTTGGACTGGGCAAGATCGATGGAATCCAGGAAGAAGTTAAAGCCCTTCGCCTGATCGATCACCAAGGTTCTCTCATTGTCCGAGAGCACCTCTGCCGCAGGCATATCCTCGTTTTTGTGGTAATCGAACACGGTCACCGGTCCGATTCCGCAGATCTTAACGCGGTCGCCCTCGCCGCGAATCTCTCCTTCAAACTCGCGGTTGCAAAGGCGCACGCCTACGTAGTCCTTTTCCAGCTCGCTGTAAAGGGTCTCACTCCACAGAGTGGGAATAAAATTGGTAATTGCCATATTCTTTCTCCTTTCTTACTTTTCAGCTCCAGTGTTCCATGGATCTGAGAATTGCGTCGTAGTGCTTTTTGACCTCCTTGGGGCTCATGGCCTTCACCGCCTCGGGGGAAAAGTATTCTCCCTCGCCGCTGTCACGGTGAATGCGGGGCGGCGCCTTCTTTTCGTTTTCCTCGTTCACCGTGCGGATCTTCTCCTCCTGGCGAAGCTTTTGGACGAAATGAAGGGCAAATGCCGCCGCAAGGCTCTCTCCCTTTTCTACTCTTTCCCAAACCTCATCGGGAATTTCCTCCCCCTTCACCTCGGGAAAAAGATTTCTGAAAAGGGCGATGTCCTCCTCCATCCTCTCCTCAAAAGAGGCCTCGGCGCCCTCCGCCTCATTTTCCTTTTCCGTTTCCTTTTCGGAAAAATCGGCTTCAAGAAGCTCCTTTTTCTTCTTTTTCATTGCATATCCTCCTTTTTTGATTTATTCTTTCATCCCAAGAAAATCCTCTTGGGCTTGAAATTCTTCCTCGCTCTCACGGCGCCGCACCTCCTCCAGAAGCTCCTCCCGCTTTCCGATATAGCCGTCGGGCAAACGCTCCAGATACTGAGAAAAGCGGATGATGCCCGCCGTCAGAAGCTTGTCCAGCGTCGCCACCTGCGCAAGCTCGCTCCAATGGCTGGACGCACCTGCCTGAGAGGTGCAGGAGAAGATCGCCTCCCGAAGCTCTCCGATGGGAAGGGTGCCGCTCAAAAGCTCTCCGTTCTCCCGAAAGAGCATCACGCGGGAGGAATCGTAATAGTGCAAAATGAAGTCCAGCCACACCATTCCGAGCCGCTCCAAGGCTGCCTGCATCGCCTTCCTCTGAAGATCCAGCGGCACCGCGGCACTCTGCTGCAGAGCGATGATGGCGCTGGTGTTGTCGGGCGTCACGTTTCCCAAGGCCGCGTCCGTGGCTCCCATCAATTCCTTCGTAACGCTCATGGTCATTCGGATCACGTCCAAAAAGCCCGCCTGCAGGCTCCCCGGCTCCATTCGAAGGGCAGCGTTTTCCACGGGCCCGTTCACCGCAACGGCCTCCCCGATCTCGCCGGTCCATTCGTCGATGAGGTTGGCATTGTACATTACCTTGGAGAAGGACACGTCCATCATATGCTTCATCACCATGGCAAAGGCCTTGTTGATGTAAAGCTGATTGTCCACCAGAGCGGTGGCCACGGCCTGACCGTGGTAGGAGTTTTTCACTCTCTCCCAGTTCATCAGTACCAAAGGATAAAGCCGCAAGCCCGTGTCCTTCTCAGGCACCACCGCCGTTCCGCAGCAGCTCTTTCGGAACCAAACGCTGCCGTCCTTTTTATAAAGCTTGATCACGTACCCGGCCTTCGTCCCCTCCAGCTCCTTTTGACCGTAGTCCCCCGCAGACTCTGCGGTATCGGAATCGGGCACGATCCGTCCGGCCTCCTCAGGGCTCAGGCCGTTTTGGATCGCCTCCCTTCTTAGATTCTCCACAAGATCTCGCCCGGAAATCAGAATGTAAGGCTGCTCCTCCACCGAAGCGGTATTCACGTCTCCGAAGAGCACACTTGTGGAATCCAAAAGGCTTGTAACAAAATCTCCCCGAAAGCCCTGGGCCGTCCTGCGGGAGGGATCCCAATATACGTAAAGGAACAGATCCCCCGTCACCGCCGCATCCAGAAGGCCGTGGGTGAGAAGTTCGTCCATATTGTCCTTCTCATAGCGATAATTGACGTAGCGGGTCAGAAGGTCGCAGGCCTTTTCCACCCGCTCCCGCTTGGCCTTGTCGGAAAGAAAGCTCATTCCCTCCGCAGAGTAGTGCAGGGACATCTTCTGACTCATAATGGTGGAGACGAAATAATGGATCACGCGCTTGAATAGATTGAACACGGGTGTGGGAAGGTCTCCCGACTCCACTCCCGCCCACTGGTCTCCCCGGTAAAACCGCTCGTTGCGGTTTACCGTATCGTAAAGACCGATCCTGCGGTTGTATTCTCTGCCTTTCTCCGCCAGTGCCAAATCCTCCGTGGCGAATCGGCGCTCCGCTTCCTTCATTGGTACATCTCTCCTTTTTTTCTCAAAGTGGTTTCGACGGGGTGAATTCTATCCTGCGGAAGAGGTGACACACAATGACATTTTTGGTTATTCGCTTTCTCTTGACAATTTTTTTCCTCTTGTGTATACTGAATCTATAAGATTTTGATATGTTTATCTTTTGATCTATAACCGAAAAGAGGCTTCAATATGGATATCAAGGTATTGCGAAACTTCGTAGAGATTGTAGACAGCGGTTCCCTGACCGCCGCCTCCAAAAAGCTTTTCATTGCCCAGCCCGCCCTTTCCAATCAGCTCAAGGCTCTTGAGAAGGAGCTGAACACGCTTCTCATCGAGCGCAACTCCCGCCATCAGAAATTGACCGATGCAGGGCGCCTCTTCTATCAGCGGGCAAAAAGCATCATCTTCCACGAAAACGCGCTGTTTCAGGAAATCGGTGCGGCACGCGAGGGGGACGTAGGCTGCCTGAAGATCGCCACCATCCAATCGGGCGAGATGAACCTTCTGCAGGAGATCCTGCCTCTCTTTGCAGAGAAGTACCCCCGCATTACCTACGAGTTCCTGGAAAAAGAAAACGAGGATACCCTTCAAATGCTGTCTGACGGCATCGTGGAAATCGGCGTGATCTCTACCCCCTTCTCCCCCTCCCCGGAGATGGACGTCATTTACATCAGCGACGAGAATCTGGTTTTGGCCTACGATCCGGAACGCTTTGACTTTTCCACTGCCTCCCGAGAGCTTTCTCTCCGTGATCTGGCGGATCAGCCCATCATCCTCACCCGAAGATACGAAAAAATGTTTTTGGGGCTGTGCCGCGACCGGGAATTTACCCCCAACATCCGCTCCATTGGAAAGCAGATCAGCATCAACATCAAGTGGGCAGAGGCAGGCCTTGGGGTCGCTTTGGTGCCCGAGAGCAGCCTTTCCTACAGCAACAAACGCCTTGCCTACAAAAGCATTGCCGACGGTGATCTGCGCACAGGCAGAGCCATCGTTACCATGAAAAACGGCTTCCACTCCAAGGCCGTGGAAAACTTTCTGGCCCTTTGCAAAAGGATCCTGTAAAAAAAAGGAGCTGTAAAAAAACTCAAGTTTTTTTACAGCTCCTTTTAAGGGGATAGGAAAAAAAGATGCAGAACGGACAAACTGAGCAAAAAGCAAGGTTTCCCTTGCTTTTTGGTTACCCGAAGGCGTACAAAGGTACGT
>JAFVYT010000141.1 GCA_017508505.1 Clostridia bacterium | reverse complement strand
GAATGTTGATCATATCAAGCCCCACGGAGCAGACGGCGGTCATCGCCTCCAGCTTGGTCAAGGTCAGGGTGCCGTCGGTAGCGGCGGCGATCATCCCCGCATCCTCGGTCACGGGGATGAAGGCACCGGAGAGTCCTCCGATGTGGCTGGAGGCCATCACGCCGCCTTTTTTCACGGCGTCGTTGAGCAGGGCAAGGCAGGCGGTGGTGCCGTGACAGCCGCAGGTCTCAAGCCCCATTTCTTCCAAAATATGCGCCACGGAGTCACCCACGGCGGGCGTGGGTGCAAGGGAAAGATCCACGATGCCGAAGGGGACCCCCAGTCTTGCGGAGGCCTCCTTTGCCACAAGCTGGCCCATACGGGTGATCTTGAAGGCGGTCTTTTTCACAAGCTCTGCTACGGCGTCTACGGATGCGTCCTTTCCGAGGCTTGCCAGCGCGGCACGAACCACACCGGGGCCCGAAACGCCCACGTTGATGACGGTATCGCCCTCACCGACCCCGTGAAAGGCCCCTGCCATAAAGGGGTTATCCTCGGGGGCGTTGCAGAATACCACGAGCTTTGCGGCACCGATGCACTGACGGTCGGCGGTCAGCGTCGCGCAGTCCTTTACCACCTGTCCCATCATACGGATCGCGTCCATATTGAGGCCTGCCTTGGTGGAGTCTACGTTTACGGAGGCACAGACGTACTCCGTCTCGGCCAAAGCGCGGGGGATGCTCTTCATCAATTCCCGATCTCCCGCCGCAAAGCCCTTTTGCACCAGCGCGCTGTAGCCGCCGATGAAGTTCACGCCCACCGTGCGGGCGCACTTTTCCAGCGTATGAGCAAATTTGACGGGATCCTGTCCCTTGCAGGCGGCAGCCAGCATTGCGATGGGGGTCACGGCAATACGCTTGTTGATGATGGGGATTCCATAGGTTTTTTCGATTTCCTCGCAAACGGGAACCAGCTCTCTTGCCTTTTCGCAGATCTTCTCATAGACCTTCTCGCAGGCGCGATCGATATCGGGGTCGATGCAGTCCAGAAGAGAGATGCCCATGGTGACGGTGCGGATGTCCAGGTTTTCATCCTGAATCATCGCAACGGTTTCCAGAATATCCTTGGTATTGATCATACTACCCTCCGAAAATCAGATGCGATGCATAGAGTTGAACAGATCCTCGTGCATCACGTGGATCTTCAGCTTGTTCTCCTCGCCCAATTTCTCTGCCTCGTCCACAAAGGAGGCAAAGGGGGCGTTCAGGGTATCGGTCTCGCAGAGCATAATCATACAAAACAGATCCTGCATAACGGTCTGGGTCACGTCGATGATGTTGGCACCGAACCCGGCGCAAAGGGTGGAAACCTTTGCCAGGATCCCAACGGTATCTTTTCCTACTACGGTAATGACGGCTCTCATAGCAATCTCCTTGATTTTTTTCTTATTCTAGCATAAAAGACAAAAAAAGAAAAGCCCCCACGGGCCTTTTGTGATAGGTTTTTGAGGAAAAACGCTTGGTTTTTTTCTTGCCCCTCCCTTTTTCGAAAGGGAGGGGCAGAGTTTTATGCGATGGTGTATTTGACTGCGTAGTGCTCCAGATTCTTGCGGTACTCCTCGCTGGAGGCGCGGAAGTCACGCAGAGTCTCGTGCAGGTTCATTTCCGTCCGCTTCATTTCGTACATACACCCTGCGATGTTGGAGCAGTGGTCGGAGGTTCTCTCCAGATTGGTGAGCAGGTCAGACCAGACGAAGCCTGCCTCGATGGAGCAGTTGCCCGCCTGCAGACGCTTGATGTGCTGGGTGCGGAGGGTCTCCTTCAAATCGTCGATGACGGCCTCCAAGGGCTCTACGGTAGAGGCGGCCAAGGGATCTCCCTTCAGGAAGGCCTCCAGGGTCACGTCGGTAATCTCCTCCACCGCCGCAAGGATGACCTTCAGCTCCTTTTCTGCCGCGGGGGTAAACTTCAGCTCCTTTTCTCTCAGCTCCTCGGCACTTTCCACCACGTTCACGCCGTGGTCGCTGATGCGCTCGAAGTCTCCGATCATTTTCAGAAGCTTTGTGACCTCGCCCGCCTCCTCCTCGGAGAGCTGCTTATAGCTGAGCTTGACCAGATACGAGCCCAAAATATCCTCGTAGTGGTCGGTTCGCTCCTCGCCCTCGCGTACCTCCTCCGCAAGCTCCGGGGTGTAGGAGGAGAGGGAGGAAAGCCCCTTCTTTAAGGTGGCAAAGGAGATCCTTGCCATTTCCGTTGCCAGCACGTGGCAACGCTCCAAAGCAACGGGAGGCGTAGCCAGGAGACGCTCGTCCAATTCTGTCTGCGTCTCGGGGAGCTTGGACTCGGGAATGAGAAGGACGGCAAGCCGCTCCAGAATCCCGCCCATCGGCAGGAGGATCAGGGTGCAGAGCACGTTGAAGATGGAGTGGCAAACGGCGATGCCCATCAGGGTCGCCCCTTCGGCCAGAATGGCGGGGGCCATTACGAGCTTTATGAGGATGAAGACCGTCACCAGAATGGCGGTGCCGATCACGTTGAAGGACAGATGCACCAGAGCGGCGCGCTTTGCGTTTTTGGTGGCACCGATGGAGGACAGCATTGCCGTCACGCAGGTACCGATGTTCTGACCCATAATGATGGGGAAGGCCGCGCCGTAGCTGATCTGTCCCGTTGCGGCGAGGGCCTGCAGGATACCCACCGAGGCAGAGCTGGACTGGATGACCGCGGTGAGCACGGCTCCCGCAAGAACACCCAGAACGGGGTTTTCGAACAGAAGGAGAGCTGACGGAAGGACTCGTTGTCCTTCAGGCCCGAAACCGCGTCGCTCATGGCGTCCATACCGAACATCAGAGTGGCAAAGCCCAGAAGGATCACGGCAGTGTCCTTCTTTTTGCTGCTCTTTCCGAACAGATAGAAAATGATGCCGATCAGGGCCAAAACGGGGGTAAAGGACGTGGGCTTTAACAGCTGCACGAAGAAGTTCCCGCTTTCGATGCCCGCAAGGCTCAGGATCCACGCGGTCACGGTGGTACCGACGTTGGCACCCATGATCACGCTGATGGATTGACGAAGGGTCATCAGACCCGAGTTGACAAAGCCCACCACCATAACGGTTGTGGCGGAGGAGCTCTGAATGATTGCCGTGACCGCAAGACCGGTCAAAAGTCCCAGAGCAGGCTTCGTGGTCAGCTTTTCCAGGATCGACCGAAGCGAGTTACCCGCTCTTCTTTCCAGTGCGTCACCCATCAAGCTCATGCCAAAAAGGAACAGACACAAGCCACCGATCATGGACAACGCTTTGAAGACGAATTCTTCCATTGATTTTTCTCCTTTTTTCTCATTTCTTTCTCATTTTTCCTCATTTTCCATTCTAGCAGAAAGTGCTTCTCTTGAAAAGATGAAATTTGAAAAAAAAACAATTTTTGTCGCTTTGCAAAAAAGAGGCTTCCATGTGTTTTTTTGTTTTATCACATCCCACAAAACTGCGCCGCGCCTATTGACACCCTTATGGCAATGACTTATAATGAAAAAATGTTAGACCTCTAACAATTTGATGAAAACACTCCGATATCTGACATGAGAAGTGAGGTAGCAATATGACGACCGAGAAGAGCCCCGTGCCCTGCGGGGAGGACGGCTTCCGCTTTGGCAAGCACATCCTTCGGGTGGCGAACCTATTCCGCCGCTACGGAGACGAAAACCTCTCCCGCCACGAGATCAATACGGGTCAGCTCCACGTTTTGGGATACCTTCTTCGGGAGGAAAAAAACGGTGCCGTGTATCAACGGGATCTGGAGAAGGCCCTCGGTGTGCGCCGCTCCAGTGTCACGAGCATCCTGCAGAATATGGAAAAGAGCGGTCTTGTCCGTCGGGAGAGTGATTCTCGGGACGGCAGGAGTAAGCGCGTTTGCCTGACCGAGCGGGCAAGGGAGCTGAATGCCTCCCTCCACACCTTTATCGACTCCTTGGAGGAGGAATTGATGGAGGGGATCGACGAGGAGGAAAAGACCGTGCTCTGCTCCGCACTTCTGAAAATGATCGACAATTTGGAAAACAAAGAAAGGAAGAAAGTATGATCAAAAAGCTTGCCTCCTACGTGAAGGAGTACAAGATCTATGCCATCCTGACGCCTCTGGTGATGATCGGAGAGGTTGTGATGGAGGTGCTCATCCCCTTTGTGATGGCAGACATCATCGACCACGGCATTGCCGCAGGGGATCTGGGCTACGTTGCCACACGGGGCCTTTTGATGGTGTCGATGGCGCTGTTGTCCCTTGTCTTCGGTGCTCTGGGCGGAATGTTCGGCTCCCGGGCGGCTATGGGCTTTGCCAAGAATCTGCGCGCCGCGCTCTTTGAAAAGGTGCAGAGCTTTTCCTTCGGGAACGTGGATCACTTTTCCACCTCCTCCCTCATCACCCGTCTGACCACGGACGTCAACCACGTTCAGATGTCCTTTATGATGCTCATTCGCTCCGCCGTCAGAAGTCCGATGATGCTGGTCGGTGCGGTGGTGATGGCGATACGGGTCAACGCAAGGCTTGCGGGAATCTTTCTGGTGGCCATCCCCGTGCTTGCCGTCTCTTTTATTCTCATCTCCACCAACGCTCATCCCCGTTTCCGTGCCATGCTGAAAAAGTACGACGCTCTGAACGCCTCGGTGCAGGAAAACCTCATCGCCATCCGCATCGTCAAGGCCTTTGTAAGAGAAAAGCACGAGCGGGATAAGTTCGAGGTCAGCGCCGCCGACGTAAGACGCGCGCAGATGAGAGCGGAGAAGATCATCATTCTCAACGGCCCCGTGATGCAGCTTACGATGTACGGGTGCATCCTTTCCGTCTTGTGGCTGGGGGGTAAAATGATCATCGGCGGCACCTTTGAATTGGGCAAGCTCGCCAGCTTTCTGACCTACATCGGCCAGACCCTCACCAGCCTGATGATGCTGTCGATGCTCTTTATGATGATGATCATCTCCATCGCCGCTGCCCGTCGCATCTGCGAGGTTCTGGACGAGGTTCCCGACATTGCCGATGCCGAAATGGGCACGGATGAGCCCAAGGACGGCTCCATTGAATTTCGCGGGGTGAACTTCTCTTATCACAAGGACCCCAACAATCTGAACCTTTCCGACATCAACCTTTCCATCCGCAGCGGTGAGACGGTGGGCATCATCGGGGGTACGGGCTCTGCCAAAACAAGCCTTGTTCAGCTGATCCCACGCCTTTACGATACCACCTCGGGAGAGGTTTTGGTGGGAGGGAAAAACGTGAAGGAGTATTCTCTTTCCGCCCTACGCAACAACGTTGCCATGGTTCTGCAGAAAAACGTTCTGTTCTCCGGTACCATTCGGGAGAACCTGCTTTGGGGAAACGAAAATGCGACGGATGAGGAAATTGTCACCGCCTGCAAGAATGCGGATGCCCACGGCTTTATTACCTCCTTCCCGAATGGGTACGAAACCGAGCTCGGTCAGGGAGGCGTGAACGTTTCCGGCGGGCAGAAGCAGCGCCTCTGTATTGCCCGCGCACTCCTGAAAAAGCCGAAGATCATTATTCTGGATGACTCCACCAGCGCCGTGGATACTGCCACGGATGCGCGCATCCGTGCCGCCTTCCGTCGGGAGCTTTCGGATACGACCACCATTATTATTGCCCAAAGAATCTCCTCCGTGCAGGATGCGGACCGCATCGTGGTGCTGGACGACGGCAGGATCAGCGGCGTGGGTACCCACGAGGAGCTTCTGAAAACCAACGAAATCTATCAAGAGGTATATACCTCTCAGCAGAAAGGAGAGAAAGACTGATGCCGCCACCCAAGAGACCACCCGAAAAGCCGAAGAACGTCTTCCGCACCGTCAAGCGTATTTTCTCCTATTTGTCGGGAAACCGACTGATGCTGACGCTCTTTTTTCTTTGCATCGTCCTCACCTCTCTTGCTCAGGTCTACGGTGGCTCGATGCTGCAGCCCGTCATCGACGAGGGGATTGCCCCTCTGGTTCGGGATCCCGAAAACGGCGCCCTGATGCGGCAGTTTGTGATGATGCTTTGCCGTATGGGCCTTGTATACCTGACGGGTGCCGTAGCCTCCTACTGCTATTCCCGCATTATGCTGTCCATCTCCACCAAGGCACTTTTCCGCTTGCGCTGTGACCTCTTCGAGGCCATGGAGCGGCTCCCCATCCGCTTTTTCGATACCCATACCCACGGAGAGCTGATGAGCCTTTACACCAACGACGTGGACACCTTAAGGGAGATGCTCTCCAACTCCATTGCCAATATCCTCTCCGGGCTCATTACCGTTGTGGGCTTTTTCGTGGTGATGCTCCTGACCTCCTGGCACCTGACCCTCGTGGTTCTCGTAAGCCTCGGGGTGATGATGTGGGTTACCAAGGCCATCGGCGGCCGCAGCGCCCGCTTTTTCATCCGTCAGCAGGCTCAGCTCGGTAAGGTCAACGGCTACATCGAGGAGATGATCGAGGGACAGAAGGTAGTCAAGGTGTTCTGCCACGAGAAAAAGGCCAAGGAGGGCTTTGACGAGCTCAACGATCAGCTCTGCCGTGCCGCCACCCAGGCCCATACCTTCGCCAGCATCCTGATGCCCATTATGAACAACCTCAACCACATCAACTATGCGGTGGTGGCAACGGTGGGTGCCGCTCTGGCGATCCTCTCTCCCGAGACCTTGTCTGCGGGAATGCTCATTGCCTTTTTGACCTATTCCAATCAGTTCTCCCGTCCCTTCAGCCAGATGTCCCAGCAGCTCAATTCCATCCTCACGGCCTTGGCGGGTGCCGAGCGCATTTTCCGCGTCATCGATGAAAAGCCCGAGGAGGACGAGGGCTACGTAACCCTGGTCTATGCCAGAAAGAACGAAAAGGGTGAGATCGAGGAGAGCGACGTGCGCACGGGCCTCTGGGCCTGGCGCCATCCTCATAAGGCCGACGGCACCGTGACCTACACCGAGCTGCGTGGCAGGGTAGAGCTGGACGGCGTCACCTTCGGGTACGTGCCCGAGAAGACGGTTTTGAAGAACGTTTCTCTCTATGCCAAGCCGGGTCAGAAGATCGCCTTCGTCGGCTCCACCGGCGCGGGCAAGACCACCATCACCAACCTCATCAATCGCTTCTACGACGTTCCCGACGGCAAGATCCGCTACGACGGGATCAACATCAATAAGATCAAAAAGGACGATCTGCGTCGCAGCCTTTCCATGGTGCTTCAGGATCCGCACCTCTTTTCCGGAACGGTTTTGGACAACATCCGTTACGGAAAGCTGGACGCCACGGACGAGGAGTGCATCGCCGCGGCAAAGCTTGCCAATGCGGACTCCTTCATCCGCCACCTCCCCGAGGGCTACCACACCTTCATCGCGGGGGACGGCTCCAACCTTTCTCAGGGGCAGGTTCAGCTTCTGAACATCGCCCGTGCCGCCGTGGCGGATCCGCCCGTTCTCATTCTGGATGAGGCCACCTCCTCCATCGATACCCGCACGGAGGCCCTCATTGAAAAGGGAATGGATCGGCTGATGGAGGGCAGAACCGTCTTCGTCATCGCCCACCGCCTTTCCACCGTCCGCAACTCCAACGCCATTATGGTGCTGGAAAACGGCGAGATCATCGAGCGCGGCGACCATGACGATCTGATCGCCCAAAGGGGCAAGTATTATCAGCTTTACACAGGCGCCTTCGAGCTGTCCTGACAAAAAAAGAACCCGAGAAAATTTCCTCGGGTTCTTTTTTTCTCATTTTACAGATTCAGATTACAGATTCAGGAAGTCCTTGCGGTATTTTACGCCGAAGGCCTCGGCCAATTCCACCATTTCCTCGTCGCGGATGGTGTTGACTCGTGGCAGGTGAGACGTGAGCATATAGATCTGTGCGGCCTTCTCTACGGTCTCAATGAGCCCGAAGGTCTCGTCCATGGTCTTGCCGGCTCCGTAAATGCCGTGCATCCCCCATACCACCAGACGGAACTCCTCCATCTTCTTTGCGGTGGCCTCGCCGATGGCATTGGTGCCGCAGAGCATCCAAGGGAGCACTCCCACGCCGTCGGGGAATACCACGATGCACTCGGTACACATCTCCCAAAGGGAATGGGTGAATTTCTTTTCGTCCAATTCGTGCACGTAGTTCATGGCAAGGGTGTAGGTGGGGTGAGAATGCATGACCACGCGGTTTTCGGGATCCACGCGGAGCCGTGCCATATGGCTCATCAGGTGAGCGGGCAATTCGCTGGTGAATTTTCCCCCGTCCCTCCAGCCCCAAAGAAGCTCGGCGGTGGTGCCGTCCTCGGCGATGCGGATGATGCCGAGATTGGTCTCGGGGTCGTCCTCCACGTTCTTAAAATATTTGCCCGTGCCCGTGACGATGAAGATTTTTCCGATCAGCTCCTTTGCATCAAAGCCGGTGGGAATGGTGCGGATGACGGCGCTTGTATCCAGATACTCCCCGACCTCCTTTTCCTCCAGAAGGTAGCTGATGTTGCCGCCGTTGCGCTCGTCCCAGCCCAGGCGGTACATATTGGAGCAGGTCTTTTTCATTTCCTCCACAAAGGGAGCGTGTAAGATGTTTTTCATACTCGTTTCACCAAAACTTCCTTTTCATATTGTTTGATTTCATCGTAATAACGGATCGGGACGCCCTCCCGCCGCAAAAACTCGTGCCATACGTCTCCGAAGGGGGCGGTCTTCATTTCCTCTGAAATCACGAGCAGGGCGGTGGTGTCGTTCTCGTCCTGAAGCCTTCCGAGCCCCTTCGGCTCAAGCAGGGCGTAAAGCAGGGCCTTCTGCACGCTTCTGACTCCCGTGACCCACGCGGCAATGCGGTTGATGGAGGCATCGAAGTAGTCCGTGGCGATAAAGACCCGATCCAGCGCCTTGCACCGTACGATCTCCTTTGCGATCTCGCGGGTCTCATCGTCGAAGAGCACCACGTGGTCGCTGTCCCAGCGCACGGGGCGGGTCACGTGGAGGGCAATCTTATCGTGGAAGAGAAGCAGAGAGGAGATCTTATCGCTCACCGCCTCCGTGGGGTGATAATGACCGTTGTCCATCAGAGGGGTGATGCCCTTGTAGTCGGAGTAGGACAGGCAGAATTCCGCATTTCCCACGGTGTAGCTCTCCAGTCCGATGCCGAACACCTTGGACTCCAGGGTGACGAAGACCATATTCTTATCATAGGGAACGGAAAGGATCTCGTCAAGGCTTTCCTTGAATCTTCTCCTCGGGCCGATGCGGTCGGCAGGGTTATCCTTGTAGCCGTCGGGAATCCAGATGTTCATCACCGTGGGGATGCCCGTTTCGTGGGCAAAATGCTCGGAGATCCGCAGGCACGCCTTTCCGTGGTCGATCCAGTAGCGCCGCACCTCTTCGTCGGGAGAGGAGAGGGTCAGGTTGTCCTTGACCATCGGGTGAGAGAAGAAGGTGGGGTTGAAGTCAATGCCCATTCCTCTTTCCTTGGCAAAGCGGAGCCAGGGCTCGAAGTGCTTCGGCTCGATCTTGTCTCTGCCCACCCGTTCTCCCTCGGGCAGGATGGCGTAGCTTGCGTGGAGATTCAGCTTCTTTTTTCCCGGGATCAGGGAGAAGGTCTTGTCGTAGTCGGCCATCAATTCCTCGGGAGTCCGTGCCTTTCCGGGGTAGTTGCCGGTGGTTTGGATGCCCCCGGAGAGGGCCTCTCTTGCATCAAAGCCCACCACGTCGTCCCCCTGCCAGCAGTGTACGGCGATGGGAACGCTTTTCAGAGCCTCCAGCGCCTTTTCCGTATCGACGCCGAATTCGGCCCAAATTGCTTTTGCTTCTTCGTATCGGTTCATTTTGTTGCCTCCTTGATTGTAAAGGTGCATTTCACGATTTGTCTTGCCTCGGAAAGGGTCAAGCCCTGATCCTTCATAATCTGAGAAAGAAGATTCCCCAGTGCGGTGGCCTCGCTAAGCCCCGTGAAGACTCGCTTTCCCGTGGCCTCGGCGGTGAGTCGGTTCAGATGCGCGTCGCGGCTGCCCCCTCCCACAATGTGGATGGCCGAGACCTTTTTTTGGCAGATCGCCTCGATCTCCTCCACCGTCCTTTTGTAGGACGCGGCCAGAGAGTGATAGGCAGAGGACAGAACGTCCCCAAGGGGGAGCTCGGGTCTTCCCAAAAGACTGCGGATCGCCCCGAGCATGCTCTTCGGTGCCAAAAGGGTCGAGGAGGTGGGGTCAAAGGTCTCGCAAAAAGTGCTTTTCTCGGCCAGATGCATCATCTCGTCGTAGCTGTAGGCCCCGTCAAGCTCTCTGCGGATGCTCTGAAAGATCCACATTCCCATAATGTTTTTCAAAAAGCGGAAGCGCCCCTCTACACCGCCCTCGTTGGTAAAGTTTGCTTTTTCGGCCTCCGGGGTCGTGACGGGTCGGAGATTCTCCGTTCCCACAAGGCTCCAGGTTCCGGAGGAAATGTAAACGTCGTTTTCCCCCAAGGGGATCGCCGCTACGGCAGAGGCCGTGTCGTGGGAGGGAGCAAGAAGCACCTCCGCATCAAAGCCCAATTCCTCTTGCAGCTCCTCGGTGAAGTGTCCGAGGCTTGTCCCGGGAAGGGAAGGGGGTAAAAACAGAGCCGTCGGCAGTCCGAGGGCGTTCAGGATCTCGGGACTCCACTCCTTTTTCTCGGCATCCAAGAGATTTGTGGTGGAGGCATTGGTGTATTCGTTTGCCATCCTCCCGCAAAGGCGAAAGGACAGATATTCGGGCATCATCAAAAAATGCCGCGCCCGTGCAAGCCGTCCCGATTCCTTATCGCAGTAGAGCTGATAGACCGTGTTGAAGCTTTGCTTCTGAATGCCCGAAATGCGGTAGAGCGCAGGATCGGGGAGGATCTCTCCCACGGCTGCGGCCCCTCTTTCGCACCGTCCGTCCCGATAGGCGTACACGGGCAACAATGGGTTTTTCTTTTCATCCAGCAAAACGTAGTCCACACCCCAGGTGTCGATGGCTACGCTTCGGGGGACCTTGCCGCACTGTTTACAGCGCCGCAGCCCTTCCTTTACGTGAAAAAAAAGTGCCTCTGTGTCCCAAACGAGGCTCCCGTTTTCTTCCTTCAAATAATTCTCAAATCGGTAGATCTCCTCGAGGACGATTTTTCCCGAGTCAAGATGTCCCAGAATGTGCCGCCCCGACGAGGCGCCGATGTCAACGGCAAGATAGGTTTTCATTTCATCGCCTCCCATTCTCCTTTTTAGCATACACCCTTCTTCCGTTTTTTGAAATGTCCTTGCTTGATTGAATTCGTGTCCTCTCGTGACTTGCATTTTCTTTTTTTCTTGGTAT
>JAFVYT010000140.1 GCA_017508505.1 Clostridia bacterium | reverse complement strand
GTTGGTTTAATGAAATCGTTGCGCGGCAACGATGAAATCTTCACTTCGTTCAGATGAAATCCAAGGACAAGTCCTCGGATGAAATCAAATCCGTCTCAATACAACCCTGCGAAGCAGGATTTCATCGCAAACGCGATTTCATCCACCGGAGGTGGATTTCACCCGTCGAAGACGGATTTGACTGCGTGTTCTCCGTTAAGGATAACACGCTAAGGGCTCGGGGATTTGGCTTTCTGTCAATCTTCTCGGAACGCTGCCTTTGGGGAAAACACCCTCGGTCAGATCCTCTTCATTTTTTCCTCGTACATCATAAAAAGGGTATCCACAATCTTCGTGGCAAGGATGGCAAACACAATGCCAAAGAGCGCTCCGAAGAGCACGTCCGTGGGGTAATGCACCACAAGACAGATACGGGAAACGGAAACGAAGAAGGCCAAAACCAGCGCCGCGACGCCCCATTTTTTATGGCGGACAAAAAGCGCCGTAGCCGCCTCAAAGGAGGCGAGGGTATGCCCGGAGGGGAAGGAGTAGTCCGTGGACATCTCGCCCCAGGCAAGCCGGATGGAAAGGGTGGGGTCTGCCTGATAGGGACGGGGTCTGGCAAAGAGATTTTTCATCACCCCATTGCCGAGAATCAACCCGATCATAAGAGCAAGCCCCATGGAAAAGCCCGCGCGGCGGGTCTTTTTCGGAATCATCAGGACAAGGGAAAGGGCAATCCAGAAAATGCCCGATTCCCCAAAGTAGGTCACGGCAGTCCAAGCCGTATCCCACAGAGGCGTTGCAAGCTCCTGCACCCCGTGGAGAAAAGCCGTCTCAAGGGAAGTGATCCATTCAATCATACGGTGCCTCCCTTACAGAACGATGCGGTTGTAGATATAGAAGTTGTTTCCGATCTTGCGAGCGAACACAATGTTATCTACCCGATCTACGTAGTCCTCACGACCCGCACGGTGAAGCACGTGGTCAAAGGAAACGTGACAGCAGAAGGTCTCCTCGTCGAATTCGTAGAACTCTCCGATGAACACGTTCTCAAAGTCGTAGCCGTCGTGATACAGCACAAACTGAGACATATTATAGGCAATGTTGAGATAAAGCTCGCTGGTGGTATCGAAGTATTGACGGACGTTGGCAATCCAGCCATCGTTTTGCATATACTTGGCGAATTCCTTCATTCCCGCAAAGATTCGATCCTTATGGATCTCCTCCAAATCGTCGTCATAGACGATGGGAGCGGTAAAGATTTCCGTTTTCTCCTCCCACGTCAGGGTCTGATCGCGGCCGAAGCGATCCAGAAGGGAGAGCGTCGGCTCCAGATAAAGCTCACCGACCTCGTAGGTCAGATAGGAAATCTTATTTGCACTTTCGGGCACGTAGTCGTTGAAGCTGTGCTGAGTCTCCTCCACCACGTACGCCTCCTCTACCTCCTTTCCGTTCAGGAAAAGACGGTGACCGCGCGGAACCGTAACCTTGACCGATTCCTCGGGCTTGACGTACATTTCGATGTGGGAGTATTCGTACCCAACGTTGCCGAATTCATCGGCAACGCTCTTTTTCTTTAAGTAGATGGTGGCGATCTTTTCGGGAGATTTGACCGGCTCGGGAGAGGTCGAGGTCTCCTCAAGCTCTGCAGTTTCCTTTCCCTCCTCGGGATCCGTGAGGATTACGTTGTAGCGCAGCTCTTCCCCGATGGTGGCACCGGCATAGAAGGAAACCTCCTTGCCCTCCTTTTTGGCCTCTAATTTATCGGAGGCGGCGGCCACGGTCTCGAAGACCCCGTCCTCATAGCCCGCCTCTCTCAGGGCGGTCTCAAAATCCTCCCCGGTAAAGTAGCGGTTGAAGACCTCCTCGGCACAGTAAATAGGCTGGCTGGCCTCAAAGGCAGTCAGGTACCGATTCAAAAAGCTTGCCCCCTTATGCAAAAGCACACCGAAGGCGATGAGCAGTACCCCGTAAATAACCCAGAAAAACGGAAAACGAAAGCGCTTCTTGGGCTTTTCCTCCCCGGGAGCCGCTTCGTCCTTTTTCTCGGGCTGCTCCTCCCTTGCCTCTTTGGCCCCGTCCTCCTCGTCGGCGGCATCGTCCGCCAAGGTCGGCTCGGGCATCGCTTCTGCGCGGGGCGCCTCGGAAGTCTCCTCCTCAAAGCTCTCAAAGAGAAGATCGGGCATCGGAGCCGTCTTAATTTGCTCCGAAGCTTTCGTTTCCGCCTTGGTCCTTTCAGGGGTCGCCTCAGGGGCTGCGCCCTCGGACTCCAAGGGTGTTTTCTTTTCCTCTGTCATGACTTTGACCCTCCTACAATGAAGTACGTGGGGATCCTGCGGGGCTCGGTGAAGGCCTTGTAGCTGTTTACCAGCCCCTTTCTCTGATACTCGTCAAGGGTTGACATATCGTAATCGTAGAGATCGTAATAGTTGCGATAATACATCATCGCCGAGCTTCCGCCGTCCAGCTTACCTGCACAAACGGCGCCGTATTCCAGCATCAGGCTGATCAGCTCGTTGTGGGTGGCACCGATGCTGGAGGTGGTTCTGCCGTCTGTCACGAGCAGCAGCATCGTTCCGTCCGCTCTCTGACCGATGGCGGTGCGCTGCGCACGGCCAGTGTCGCGGTCGGAATAGTGCAGGGTCATATTGACCCCGTCGTTGGTAATCAGGCAGTTGCCCGTCTGGAAGCAAACACCGTCGCGCATTCCCAGCTCGTCCGCACGCGCCTTGGTCATTCCCTCGGAAACCACGAGCTTATTGTCCTTGGTCAGACCCATAAAGGTCAGATAGGTCGGCCCGCTCCACACCATTTTCCCTTCGGCGTAGGTGATGCCGATCGGAACGTGGCCGCTGCCGACACCGCCCGTGTCGGGGTATTCACCGCCGTTGATGGCGGCCACGGCACCGTACTTTTCCACAATGTCGAAGATGCGGGCCCCCGCCAGACCGGACTGAAAATCGCTGGAGGTTCCCACAAAGACCCTCGAAGGATCCTTAACCATCAAAAGATAGGCCTTAAAGGAGGGCTTGGTGATGTTGATGAGCTTGATCCCGTCGATGGCATCTGCCCACTCGTCCTCTCCGCCGACCTCGTCGGTCGAGG
>JAFVYT010000139.1 GCA_017508505.1 Clostridia bacterium | reverse complement strand
GGTCGACGGGGAGGGTCCTTACCGTTCCGTCCCGCGTTACAAAGGTGACCGATCTGAGCACGTCCTTGCACTCGCCGCCGTAGGCACCCGCATTCATAAACACGGCGCCGCCGACGGAGCCGGGGATGCCGTAAAAAAACTCCATCCCCCCGAGGGAATGCTTTCGAGCGGTGACCGCAAGCCCCGTGATGGAAACCCCTGCGGTGGCGGTGATCTCACACCCCGAGACCGTGGTCTCCTTGAAGCGATTCAGGGAGAGGATCACCCCGTCATAGCCCGAATCCTGAGCCAAAACATTGGAGCCGTTTCCCAAAACGAAGGTGGGGATGCCCGCCTTATACAAGGCGGGATACAGTACCGAAGCGGCACCGAGGGTCAGGGGGAACAAGGTATCGGCAGGCCCCCCCGTGCGGAAGGTGGTCTGAAGCGAGAGGGGGTAATCCTCAACGAATTCAAACTCCTTTTCGGACAAAAGCCCCTTTCCCACAAGATCGGAAAGAAGTGTCCTTGTTGTTTGTTTGACGTTCATTTCTATCTCCAAAGAAGAGCCGCACCGATGATGCCCGCGTCGTTTCCGAGCTCCGCTTTTTTCAGAACGGTCTTCTTTTGGCACATACGGGAATACTGTTCCTTTTCCAAAATGGCGCGAACGGGAGCGAGGAGCGCCTCGCCCTCTGCGGAGATGCCGCCGCCGACGGAAAGGATCTCCGGCTGGAAGATATTCACCATATTGGTGATGCCGCAGGCCAGGTAGGAGGTGAACCGATCCAATACGCGCTGAGCGGCCTCGTCCCCCAATCTCCAAGCGTCGAAGGCAGTTCTGCCGTCGACCTTTTCCTGATCGCCGCCGCAAAGCTCCCACATACGGCTGTCGGGGGTGCGATCCATTTCCTCACGGGTCATGCGGCAAAGAGCCGTGGCGGAGCTATAGGTCTCCCAACAGCCGCGGCGACCGCAGGAGCAGGGATGACCGTCCTTTTCAATCACGCAATGGCCGAGCTCTGCGCCGGCAAAATTGAAGCCGTGGAAGATCTTCCCGTCCAGAATAACCCCGCCGCCGACGCCGGTTCCGAGGGTAATAAACACGGATGAGGCACAGCCCTTGGCCGCACCTGCCTCCGCCTCCCCCTTGGCAGCGCAGTTCGCGTCGTTCTCCAGACCCACCCGGGGAATGCCCGTACGCTTTTTCAGATCCTCTACCACGTTAAAATTTAAAAAAGAGGGCAGGTTGCAGGAATACTCGATGATACCCGTATCCGCATTGGCAATGCCGGGAGAGGCAATGCCGCAGAAGGCAACCTTATCCTTGGCCACGCCACTTTCGCAAATGACGCTCTCCACAAGGCCCGCCATATCGCTCATAATCTCCTCCACGGGACGGTGGGCACCGGTTTTACAGCTTTTTTTCAAAAGAAGCTTGCCGGATACGTCCACAAGGCCGCAGGCAATGTTGGTTCCTCCAAGGTCGATTCCGATATAATACATTTTATTCTCCTCCCAGCTGCTTCATCAGCTTTTCGTTCAGTTCCTCAGCGGTGTTAAAGCCCATCAGCTTCTGCCGCATATTCATGGTTGCAATCTCAATGATGAGTGCCAGATTTCGTCCCGGACGGACGGGAATGGTCACCGAAGGGATGCGGATCCCCATCAATTCCGTGTACTCCGTTTCCATTCCGAGGCGGTCGTAAAACTTGCCCTGAACCCAAGGCTCAAGGTTGATGACAAGGTCGATCTTTTCCGTATCCTTGACCGCGCCCATACCAAACAGACGGCGCACATCCACCACGCCGATTCCGCGAAGCTCCACATAGTGACGGATCAGGGCGGGCGCAGAGCCGACCAGCGTCTTATCCGATACGCGCTTGATCTCCACCGCGTCATCCGCAATCAGTCGGTGTCCGCGCTTCACAAGGTCAATGGCAGTCTCACTTTTACCGACGCCGCTGTCACCGAGAAGCAAAACGCCCTCACCGAAGACCTCCACGAGAACCCCGTGACGGGTGATACGGTCGGCCAAAGCCACGTTCAGCTCCGAGATCAGGCCTGCCATAAAGTAGGAGGTATCCTTGGAGGTGGAGAGAATGGGCACACCGTACTCGGCCGCAAATTCCATCGCCTCGGGGAAGGGCTCGTAATCGTAGCAAAACACTACGCAAACGGGCTTTTGGGAAAAGAGCGCAAGGAGCGCGCTTCTGCGCTTGTCCTCCTCAAGCGAGGCAAGATAGCGATACTCGGTCATTCCGAGGATCTGGATCCTTCCGGGATCAAAATACTCCTGGAAGCCCGCAAGATAAAGGCCCGGTCGATTGATCTCCTTATGACGGATTTTATTGCTGCGGTCCGACTCGGTAAGGTAGAGCTCCTTGAGGGAAAACTTTTGGATGATCTCATCCAAAGTAATGAAATATTCGTCTCTCACACGCATCGTGCCTCCTTTCGATTCTTTTTCATCTTATCATATTTTCCGTTTGATTTCAATGGGAAAAGCATAAAAAGAAAAAGCAGGTGCAAACTAAAAGAAAAAAAGGAGCGCGCCATGAAAAAGATCAAGGTCAACCCAAAGGACAAAAGACCGCGTCCCGTAGCGGAAACGGGGCCAAGCGATATGATCCGATTGCCCCCCAGCAGAATGGATCCGGACGGATGGTACACGGGTCTGCCGCTGGATTTTCGGGATAAGCCCGTGCAGGATGCGGACGATCTGTGACGAAAAGGCAGCAAATCGCTGCCTTTTCTCACTTTTTTTCAAAAAGCTCTTTTCAAACCCCGTTTTTTTGGTATAATAGAAGCATCCAAATTATTTGTTTGATGGAGGTTATGCAATGAAGGAAACCAAATATGCCGGTACACAGACCGAAAAAAACCTGGAGGCAGCCTTTGCAGGAGAAAGTCAGGCAAGAAGTTATCGCTCTGCCAATCATCATTCCTCTGGCGATGAACATCGGCGTATCCATGCCGCTGGTGGTCGGGGCATGTATCTCCGCCGGCGTCTTCGGATCTCACATCTGCTTCTACTCCGATGCTACAG
>JAFVYT010000010.1 GCA_017508505.1 Clostridia bacterium | reverse complement strand
TACGCCGGTACCCAGGCGTGTCTTGCTTTGAAGGAGGAAGGATACGAGGTTGTGCTTTGCAACTCCAACCCCGCTACCATTATGACGGATACCTCCATCGCCGATAAGGTTTATATGGAGCCTTTGACTCTGGAATACATTGCCAAGATCCTCCGCTATGAGAGACCTGATGCCATCCTTCCCGGCATCGGCGGTCAGACCGGTTTGAACCTTGCTATGCAGCTTGAGAAAAAAGGAATTTTGAAGGAGTGTGGTGTCGAGCTGCTCGGGACCAGCAGTGAGAGTATCGAGCGTGCTGAGGATCGTGAGCTTTTCAAGGAGCTTTGTCAGTCCATCGGAGAGCCTACGATTCCTTCTGAAATTACCTATAGTCTTGAGGAGGCTAAGATCGCCGCAAAGAATATCGGCTATCCCGTTGTGCTTCGCCCCGCCTTCACTCTTGGCGGAACCGGCGGAGGCTTTGCTTATGATGAGGCAGAGTTGATTGAAATCGGCACCAACGCCTTTAAGCTTTCTCCCGTGCATCAGGTTTTGATCGAAAAGAGCGTGAAGGGCTACAAGGAGATTGAATTCGAGGTCATGCGCGACTCCAATGACCACGCCATTACCATTTGCGGAATGGAGAACGTGGATCCCGTCGGCGTGCATACCGGCGACTCCATTGTGGTTGCTCCGATTATGACCCTTTCCGACCACGACCTGAAGATGCTCAATGACAGTGCGATCAAAATCATTCGCGAGCTGAAAATCGAGGGAGGCTGTAACGTTCAGTTTGCGCTCAATCCCACCAGCAGTGAGTATTTCCTCATTGAGGTCAACCCCCGTGTCTCTCGTTCCTCCGCGCTTGCCTCCAAGGCGAGCGGTTATCCCATCGCCCGCGTCACTGCCAAGATTGCAGTCGGTATGGCTTTGGAGGACATCGCGATTGCCAATACCAACGCTGCCTTCGAGCCCCGTCTGGATTACGTCATTGCAAAGCTTCCCAGATTCCCCTTTGATAAATTTGCATCCGCTCCCAATACCCTCGGTACGCAGATGAAGGCAACCGGTGAGGTTATGGGAATCGGCTCCAACCTTGAGGAGTGCTTCCTGAAGTCGATCCGCTCCCTGGAAATCGGTGCAAAGCACGTCTTTCTGCCGAAGTTTGAGACGATGGATATCGAGGCTCTCTTTGATTATCTTTCCCAGTTTAAGGACGACACTATCTTCTGTGTGGCTGAGTTGATCCGCCGTGGGGTTTCCATTTCTGAGCTTCACGAGCGCACCCTCATCACCGCCTTCTTCCTGGATGCCATTTCCAACATTGTTGAAATGGAAAAGAAGCTTTCCGCGAGTCCTTTGGATCGCTCTCTGCTTCTGGAGGCAAAGAAAATGGGATTTTCGGATGCTTTTATCGCCCGTCTTTGGTCGGTAAAGGAGATCGACGTATACTCGATCCGCAAGGAAGAAAAGATGTTTCCCGTTTTTCGTATGGTGGATACCTGCCATACCAATGCTTATATTCCATATTTCTACTCCTCCTATACCGGTGAGAATGCTTCCAGACTCACCGATAAGAAGAAGATCGTTGTGCTCGGAGCAGGACCCATCCGAATCGGTCAGGGTGTAGAGTTTGACTACTCCACCGTTCACGCTGTCACGACGATCAAAAAATGCGGCTATGAGGCCATCATCATCAACAACAACCCCGAGACGGTTTCGACAGACTACACCACCGCCGATAAGCTCTACTTTGAGCCCTTGACTGCGGAAGACGTAATGAACATCATCGAGTTTGAAAAGCCCGAGGGTGTTGTCGCCTCTCTCGGCGGTCAAACCGCCATCAACCTTGCAGAGCCCTTGATGCTTCGCGGGGTCAAGATCATCGGTACCGACTGTCAGGCTATTGAAAGGGCAGAAAACCGTGATAGCTTTGAGAAGATTCTGAACAGCCTCGGCATTCCTCAGCCTAAGGGAAAGGCGGTTACCAAGATTGAGGAGGGTATTGCCGCTGCTGCGGAGATCGGATATCCGGTTTTGGTTCGTCCCAGCTTTGTTCTGGGCGGCCGTGCTATGCAGATTGTTGCCAACGAGGAGCAGCTTCGTCATTATTTGAAGAATGCAGTTGAAATCGACGAAGATAAGCCCGTTCTTGTGGATAAGTACATTCAGGGGAAAGAGGTTGAGGTTGACGCCATTTGCGATGGACGCAACGTATTTGTCCCCGGTATTATGGAGCTTGTTGAGCGTACCGGTGTCCATAGCGGTGACTCTATCAGTGTATATCCCACCTTCAGTATTTCCAACCGTGTGAAGGGCATCATTCTCCAGTATGCCAAGAAACTCGGTCTCGGAATCGGCATTGTCGGACTTTATAATATTCAGTTTATTGTCGATGAAAAGGAGGACGTTTACATCATCGAAGTGAACCCCCGTTCCTCCCGTACCGTACCGTTTCTGTCCAAGGCAACCGGTTACAGTCTTGCAGACATTGCAACGGAGGCAATTCTGGGAAAGAGCTTGAAGGAGCAGGGAATCTTTGACATTTATCCCGATGAAAAGGAGCGCTGGTACGTAAAGGTACCCGTCTTCTCCTTCAGCAAAATTCGCGGTCTTGATGCATACCTTTCTCCCGAAATGAAGTCCACCGGCGAGGCAATCGGTTACGATGATAAGCTGAACCGAGCGCTCTATAAGGCGCTTCAGGCCTCCGGTACTCGTTTGCAGAACTATGGCACGATTCTTGCCACGATTGCTGACAAGGATAAGGAGGAGGCACTTCCCTTGATTCGCCGCTTCTATAATCTTGGCTTTAATATTGAAGCGACGGCGGGCACCGCTAAGTTTCTCAAGGAAAATGGCATCCGTACCCGTGTCCTTCGCAAAATCACCGACGGAAGCAGCGAGATTCCCGATGCTCTCCGTCAGGGACACATTGCTTACGTGATCAATACTCGAGACATCGGTGATACCAATCAGATGAATGACGGTTCACACATCCGCGCGTTGGCAACGGAAAACAATGTGACCATCTTTACTGCGCTTGATACGGTTCGCGTGCTGTTGGACGTTTTGGAAGAAACGACACTTACGATTTCTACAATTGATGCATAAATTGCGAGGTAAATATGAAACAGGGCTTTTTTGAGATTGCAGAAAACGTTCCGCTTACCTCAAACGTTTATCGAATGAAGCTGATTGGGGACGTTACGGAGATAACGGCTCCGGGACAGTTTATTAATATCAAGCTGGACGGTTTCTTTCTTCGTCGTCCTATCTCCGTTTGCGACGTTTCTAAAAACTCTGTAACGATTCTCTATAAGGTGGTCGGTGAGGGTACGGAGCGGCTTAGCCGTATGGAAAAGGGAACACTCGATGTGCTTACCGGCCTCGGTAACGGTTATGATACCACCCTCTCCGGTGATGCTCCCATTCTTCTCGGCGGCGGTGTTGGGGTTCCTCCCTTGTACCTTCTTGCCAAGCGCTTGATCGCAGAGGGAAAAAAGGTAACCATTGTACTTGGATTTAATACTGCATCTGAGATTTTCTATGAGGATGAATTCCGCGCGCTGGGTGCAGAGGTCCTCGTTACGACGGTGGATGGCTCCTACGGCATCAAGGGCTTTGTGACCGATGCCATGGCAAAGTGTCGCTACACCTACTTTTATACCTGCGGCCCCGAGCCGATGCTGAAGGCTGTTTTCCGTTCCGCCTCCACCTCCGGTCAGCTCAGCTTTGAAGAGAGAATGGGGTGCGGATTCGGAGCCTGCATGGGCTGCTCCTGCAAAACCGTTACCGGATATAAGCGAATCTGCAAGGAAGGCCCGGTGCTTGTAAAGGAGGAGATCTTATGGGAAAAATGAACGTAAATCTTTGCGGCATTGAGCTTGACAACCCGGTGATCCCTGCGAGCGGCACCTTTGGCTTCGGGTACGAGTTTGCTCAGCTTTATGATATTAACCTTCTGGGTACCTTCTCCTTCAAGGGAACGACGAAGGATCCGAGGTTTGGAAATCCTACCCCTCGCATTGCCGAGTGCACCGCAGGAATGATCAACGCTGTCGGTCTTCAGAACCCGGGTGTCGAGAAGGTGATTTCCGAGGAGTTACCCAAATTAAAGCAGTGCTTTCATAAGCCTGTTATGGCTAACGTCAGTGGCTTTGCTGTTGAGGATTACGCCTATACCTGCGAAAAGCTGGATGCCTGTGATCAGGTCGGATGGCTTGAGGTGAACGTCAGCTGTCCCAACGTCCACGGTGGCGGAATGAGCTTCGGCACCAATCCCGAGGCTGCCGCTGAAGTTACCGCGGCAGTGAAGAAGGTCACGAAAAAGCCCGTCATCATCAAGCTTTCTCCCAACGTGACGGACATCGTTTCCATTGCAAAGGCTTGCGAGGCTGCGGGCGCCGACGGCATCAGCTTGATCAATACGCTGCTTGGAATGAGAATCGACTTGAAGAAGAGACGACCCGTGATTGCCAATACGATGGGCGGCTTTTCCGGAAGTGCCATTTTCCCCGTCGCTCTTCGGATGGTGTATCAGGTTTCCTGTGCTGTTAAGATTCCCGTAGTCGGAATGGGCGGCGTCTCAAGGGCAGAGGATGTGATTGAAATGATGCTTGCAGGTGCTACCGCCGTGCAGGTGGGGGCCGCCAATCTGGTCAATCCCTTTGCTTGTCGGGATATTATTACGGATATTCCCCGCGTTATGGATCAATACGGGGTTAACAACTTAAAAGAAATCATTGGAGGTGCAAGATAATGGGTAAGGACGTTATCGTAGCTTGTGACTTTGCCAGCGCAAAGCAGGTATTTGATTTTTTGGATCTATTTACCGGGAAAAAGCCCTTTGTTAAGATCGGCATGGAGCTCTTTTATGCAGAGGGACCTCAGATCGTTCGAGAGATTAAAGCTCGCGGGCATAAGATCTTTTTGGATTTGAAGAGCCACGACATCCCCAATACCGTGAAAAAGTCTATGGCGGTTCTTTCCGGTCTTGACGTTGATCTTTGCAACCTCCATGCAAGCGGTACGATTCGTATGATGGAGGCCGCCATCGAGGGTCTGACCCGTCCTGACGGCACCCGTCCTCTTTTAATTGCTGTGACCCAGCTAACCTCTACCGATCAGGAAAGCATGGAAAAGGATCTCTTGATTTGCGAGCCAATCGATCAGGTTGTGCTCCATTATGCAAAGAATGCAAAGCTTGCCGGGCTTGACGGCGTCGTTTGCTCTCCTCTGGAGGCAGGCAAGGTTCACGAGACCTGCGGCAAAGATTTTCTTACCGTTACCCCCGGTGTTCGTTTTGCTGACGGCGATGTCGGCGATCAGAAGCGTGTAATGACTCCTGCTCAGGCGAAGGAGATCGGCTCCGATTACATCGTTGTTGGCCGTCCCATTACGGCTGCTGCTGACCCCGTAGCAGCCTATGAGCGTTGTATCAGAGAATTTGTAGATTGAGGAGATAGTAAAAAATGGAAAAATTGATTGCAAAGGATCTGTTGAAGATCAAAGCTGTATTCTTCCGCCCCGAGGAGCCCTTTACTTGGGCCAGCGGAATTAAGAGTCCCGTATATTGTGATAATCGTCTTACTCTGACTGCTCCCGACGTTCGATGTGATGTTGAGAACGGTCTTGCCGAGGCAATCCGCAAACACTATCCCGACGTAGAGGTTTTGATGGGTACCTCTACTGCAGGAATCGCCCATGCGGCCATTACCGGGCACATTATGGGGCTTCCTATGGGCTACGTTCGCTCCGGCGCAAAGGATCACGGACGCCAGAACCAGATCGAGGGTCGTCTTGAGAAGGGACAGAAGGTTGTTGTGGTTGAGGATTTGATCTCCACCGGCGGAAGCGTTATCGAGGTAGTTAACGTGCTTCGCGACGCAGGAGCCGAGGTTCTCGGCATCGTCAGCATCTTTACCTACGGTATGAAGAAGGGAATTGAGCGCCTTGAGGCGGCCGGGGTAAAGAATGTTTCTCTTACCTGCTTTGACGTGATTGCAAACGTTGCTGCGGAAGAAGGCTATATTAAGCCCGGTGACGTTGAAAAGCTCATTGCCTTCCGTAACAATCCTTCCGACGAAAGCTGGATTCAAAAGGGAAATAAAGAATGAGAAGCTTGATCGATATTGTTGATTTTTCAAGAGATGAAGTGGATGCTCTGATCGCGACTGCTTGCGATATCAGTGAAAATCCGGAGCGCTACGCCTCTTCCTGCAAAGGAAAAAAACTTGCTACCTTGTTTTTTGAGCCCTCTACCCGCACTCGGCTCAGCTTTGAGGCAGCAATGCTGGAGCTAGGTGGCAGTGTTATCGGTTTCTCTGAGCCAAACAGCTCCTCTGCGTCGAAGGGAGAGAGCATTGCTGATACAGCAAAGGTGATCAGTTGCTACGCGGACATCATTGCCATGCGTCATCCCAAGGAAGGCGCTCCTTACGTTGCTTCCCGCAATGCTACGATTCCCGTGATCAATGCCGGGGACGGTGGCCATTGCCATCCGACGCAGACTCTTGCCGATCTTTTGACTATTTATCGAGAGAAGGGAAGAATCTCCGATCTTACCATCGGTTTTTGCGGAGATTTGAAGTACGGCAGAACGGTGCATTCGCTTATCTCGGCTCTTGCTCGCTATGAGAACATCAAGATTGTGTTGATTTCTCCCGAGGAGCTTCGCCTTCCCGGATATATCAAGACCGACGTGATGGAAAAGAACGGGATGAGCTACTATGAGACCCAAGCCTTTGAGGAAACTCTTCCCGAACTTGATATTTTGTATATGACCCGCATCCAAAGGGAGCGCTTCGACGATCTGGATAGCTATGAGGAGCTCAAGGATCGTTACATTCTGACAGCAGATAAGATGAAATCTGCTCCCTCCGGAATGTGTGTGCTTCACCCCTTGCCCCGTGTGAACGAGATCAGTGTTACGATCGACTCCGATCCCAGAGCCTGCTATTTTAAGCAGGTGATGAACGGCAAGCTGATGCGTATGGCGCTGATTTTAAAGCTCCTTTCCGAGAAAGACGTTGTGGTGGAGGAGGAGCAGACGATTGATGGACGCTTCCGTTGCAACAACCCCCGATGCATTACCTCTGCCGAGCAGGAGCTGGTTCATAAATTCCGTCCCTCCGAGCAGG